>JBMSSR010000131.1:0-8470 GCA_049424465.1 Ilumatobacteraceae bacterium | reverse complement strand
CGCGTCGGTGGGGCGCGCCGGGGTCAGGCGGTGGTGAATCGCCACCACGTACCGCTGTTGGCGTACGTGGTGCCGGTGCCGTTGACGGCGCGTACCTGCCAGTAGTACGTGGTCAGGCGCAGCAGGGTCACCGCGACGGTGCGGGCCGTGCTGGTGGAGATCCATCCGGTGTCGCACGTCGTCTGACCGGCCGTCGGCTGGACGCGGCTGAGGCAGTACTCGTACCTCGTCACGTTCGTCGCCGCGGTCCACGACAGGGACAGCGCGGTCTTCTGACGGGTCGCGGCGTCCTTGGGGCTCGACTTGGCGAACGCACCCGGTGCTGCCGAGACGGTGAGGCTCATCGTCTTCGAGCCGGTGCGACTTGCCCCGTCCGTCGCCGTCACGGTGAAACTGAACGTCCCACCTGCCGTCGGCGTGCCGCTGATGAGACCCGCACCGCTGAGGGTGAGTCCGGCGGGCAGCGAACCCGACGTGACCGACCATGTGTAGGTGCCGGTACCGCCCGACGCGGTCAGTGACTGGCTGTACGACGAACCGAGCGTGGCGCCGGGCAGCGTCGCGTTCGTGGACACGGTGACGGGGTTCGTCACGTTGACCGTGAACGACTTGGCGCCACTCGACGAGCCGGTGTCGGTCGCGGTGACCTGGAAGGAGAACGATCCGGTTGCGTTCGGTGTGCCGCTGAGCAGGCCCCCGCTGGTGAGCGTGAGCCCACCGGGCAGCGAACCCGACGTGACCGCCCAGGTGTAGGACCCGGTGCCTCCCGACGCCGCGAGCGACTGGCTGTACGCCGTGCCCGTGGTGCCCGCAGGGAGGCTCGCCGTGGTGACGGACACCGGGGCCGGACCGGCGTTGTCGGTGCACCGGTATGCGGCACCGGTCGCGATCGCTGCCGAGTTGTAGCTGATCTGTGTGCCGGCGCTGCCGTCGGCATTCTCGACGCCGACCGTCGCCGACGACCCGTTCGAGCCCGTCGCCGCACTGGCGTCGAGGTACTGGAAGGTGAGTGCGTCGGTGGCCTCGTCGATGAGGATCTGGAACGTCACCGGGTTGCCGGTGGTGTTGTACGGGTTGATGTCGACCCATGAGGCGCTGAACACCCGGTTGGGGGAGGATCCCTGCACCGACGTGTAGACCGTGCCGCCCGCCGCCGGGTTGAGATCGTCCCACCATGCCGCCGCCATGCCGTTGGGGTCGGTCGCATCGGGGATCGCCGTGTTCGAGTACGACGTGGCGGCGCCGCTGCCGAACCGCAGGTATCCGTTGGACGAGACGTTGACCGTGGTCTGGTCGGTGCCGTACCACGTGACCGTGAACGGCAGCGTCACGAGCACGGACGAGTCATCGCTGAGCGTTCGCACCGTGCCGCCGACGGTGGGGTCGACCCACGAAGAGGTGGTCGCGCTGCAGACGTACGGTGGCGGTGGGGTGGCGGTGGTGCCCTGTGCCGTGTTGCTCCAGCTGGTGGTCGTGCCGCCGCTGCCGGTCGCCCGCACGCGATAGCAGTAGGTGGTCGCGCCGGTGAGGCCGCTGTCGGTGAAGGCGGACACGTTGGCACCGATGGTCGCGACGGCGGCAAAGGTGCCGCACACGCTGCTGACGGTCGGGGCGCGCTCGACGGTCCAGTTGAGCTCGTTGGTGACGCCGTCAGTCCAGGTGAGCGACATGCGGGTCGCGCCGCTGGCGGCTGCGGCGAGGTTGGACGGGTTGCCGCTGATCGGGCCGGCCGACCCGGCGCACGTGGTGACCATCGATCCGACGTTGAGTCGGCCCGAGTTGACGACCTTGCCGACGAGAGAGGTGGTCGGCAGCGTGGTGCTGAGCACTGCGCTGCGGAGCTCGGCGCCGGTGAGCGCCGGGTTGAGCGAGGCACACAAGGCAACGGCACCGCTGACGTGTGGGGTGGCCATCGAGGTGCCGCTGTACGAGCCGTACGAGTTGTACGGCAGCGACGACGTGATGCTGACGCCGGGTGCGCCCAGGTCGACCGTCGTGGCGCCATAGCTGGAGAATGAGGCGATCGAGCCGTCGCTCGCGATGGCGGCGACACCGATGACGCAGTCCCACAGACGGGTCGCCGTGGTGCACTGGTAGTTCGACGGGTAGCTGGCCGTCGTGTCGTTGTTGGATGTCGAGTTGCCGGCGGCAGCGACGAACAGGATGTTGTTGTTGCCGCCGCGGTTGATGGCGTCGAGGAGGGTCTGGCTGAAGCCGCCGCCGCCCCACGAGTTGCTCGTCGCGACGATGTCGAGGCCGTGACGGGTCTTGAGGTCGGTCATGTAGTCGACCGCGCGGGTGGCGTTGGAGGTGCTGCCGCCGCTCGTGCCGAGGAACTTGCCCGACACGATCGTGACATCCCAGTTGACGCCGGCAACGCCGGCACCGTTGCCACCGACTCCGCCGATGGTGCCCGACACGTGGGTGCCGTGCGAGTCGGCACTCGCGGTGGTGCCGCCGTCGTACACCGAGGCATCGTTCGACACGAAGTCCCAGCCGTTGATGTCGTCGATGTAGCCGTTGCCATCGTCGTCGACACCGGCCGTGCCGTTGGCCTCGGACGGGTTGACCCAGATGTTGTCGACGAGATCGGGATGCGTCACCTGGATGCCCTCGTCGATGACGCCGATGGCGATGCTGCTCGAGCCCGTGTAGCCGCTGGCCCACGCCTCGGCCGCCTGGCTGCCGTACTGGTTGGCGGGGCTGGAGGCGTCGCCGTACATGCCCCAGAGGGTGCCGTTGGTGACGTACGGGTCGTTCGAGGTCACCTGTTCGGTGACGAGGTAGTCGGGCTCGGCGTACCGCACGCCGTTCGAGCGCGACAGCGCGGCGATGGCGCGCTCGACGCCGTAGCCGGCCGGCAGGGTGAGCTTCTCGGCGTCGGGGGCGAGGGGGCTGACCCGCTCGGACGCGATCGCGCCGACGGTGCGCCGCGCCGCTGCCCGCTCGAGGCCCGTCGCACCGGGGCGGAACCCGACGAGTACGACGTCGGCGACGTGCGGTGACAGTGACGTTGTCGCCGTCGTCGACGACGCGCTGGGCGCGGCGGCGGCGTTGGTGGCGAGTGCGAGCCCGGGTGCAACGAGGGCCACGGCGAGGAGGGGAGCGCGGAGGCGCATGACACTGCGTCCATTTCTCCGGCGAGCGCGCCGCCGGACTGTGTTTTCACCAGTAATGACAACAGTTTACCGACGGCCCCTCGAGGCGTGGATGAGGCGCACGACCTATCGCGTACCTCGCGGTGCGGCTCAGCGATGGGGATCGACGAGGACCCGCCCGCGCATGTCGCCCGCCAGGATTCGGTCGAGCTGCGACGGCAGGTCGGCGAGGCCGACCACCTGCTGGTGCCAACGGCTGTCCGCCGTCAGCCAGGCGGGCCGCAGATCGGTGGCGATCCGCTGCCAGACCGCGCGTCGCTGTGCGATGGGTGTCTGCACGCTGTCGATGCCCAACAGCGACACACCACGCAGGATGAACGGGTGCACGGTCGTCGGTACGTCGGTGCCGCCAGTGAGCCCGCTGGCGGCCACCGCCGCGCCGTACCGGAGCGTGCGACAGACCTGCGCCAGCGTGGCACCGCCGACGCAGTCCACGCATCCCGCCCACCGCTCGCGCTCGAGGGGCTTCGCGGTCTCGGGTGTCAGTTCGGCGCGGTCGATGACGTCGCTCGCGCCGAGGGCACGCAGCCACTCGGCCTCGGCCAGCTTGCCGGTGCTGGCGACGACCTCGTAGCCGCGGGCTGCCAGCATGCCGACCGCCATCGAGCCGACCCCGCCGGTCGCACCGGTGACGAGCACGGGGCCGGTGCCCGGTACGAGTCCCGAGCGCTCGAGCGCCTCGACCGACAGTGCGGCGGTGTAGCCGGCGGTGCCGACCGTCATCGCGGCCGCTGCGTCGAGTCCGACCGGGATCGGGACCACCCAGGCTGCGGGCACGCGTGCGAGGCCGGCGAAACCACCGTGACGAGCGACGCCCAGGTCGTAGCCGTGCACGATGACCTGTGAGCCGACCGCAACAGTCGGGTCGCCTGACTCGACGACCTCGCCCGCCAGGTCGACGCCCGGGATCAGCGGGTCGATGCGGGCCACGCGTCCGGTCGCGGACGAGGCCAGTCCGTCCTTGAAGTTGATGCCCGACGCAGCGACACGGACGATGACGTCGCCGTCGGCGCACTCGCCGATGTCGACCGACTCGATCCGCCGCGACCATCCCTGATCGCTGTTGCCGACGACGAAGGCGCGAGTGATGTGCTCCATGATGACCCCTGACGGACGACGTACGACGTGCGCCACCATGGCGC
Organism: Ilumatobacteraceae bacterium; assembly: GCA_049424465.1. Classification (GTDB taxonomy): domain Bacteria; phylum Actinomycetota; class Acidimicrobiia; order Acidimicrobiales; family Ilumatobacteraceae; genus UBA668. The sequence goes on along the minus strand of JBMSSR010000131.1, from coordinate 4,170 downwards.
GTGCCGACACGCAACCCTAGTGAGTGCGGCGCGACCGGAGCAGCGTGTCAGTCGCGGCGCAGGGCCTCGACCGGGTCGAGGTTGGCGGCGCGGCGGGCGGGCAGGCGCCCGGCGATGATGCCGATGAGGGTGGTGACGCCGATCACGAGCAGTGCGAGTGCTGGTGGCACCTGCACGACATTGCGCGCCGAGAACCCCTGGTCGGCCAGCTGCGAGTTGAGCGGCTTGTTCGCGAGGGCGGCGGCACCGAACGAGAAGGCCACGCCCAGCACGCCGCCGAGAAAACCGATGACGGCCGCCTCGACCGTGAACAGTCGCTTCACCGAGCGCTTCGTGGCACCGAGTGCACGCATGATGCCGATCTCGCGGGTGCGCTCGAGCGTCGCCATGACCATCGTGTTGATGACGCCGATGGCGGAGACGAACAGGGCGATCGCCCCGATCGCCCCGAGCACCGTACCGATGATGGTGAAGATCTTCTGCTGCTGGTCAACGGCGTCCCGGCCAGCGACCGCCCCGATGCCGAGGCCGAGGGACGCGACGTCGTTCAGTACCCGGTCGACGTCGCCCTCGGACGCCACGGCGAGCCAGATCGAGGTGTAGCCCTGACGGGCGAACTCGTCCTCGACCGTCGTGATCGGCTGACCACTGCTGTCGCAGCAGTCCTGGCGCTCCCACGTCGACAACTGGTGGGCCCAGTCGATGTGCATGATGACCATGCTCTCGCCCTCGAGCACACCGACGATCGTCGGTGAGACGTTCGTGGCACCGGGAGGCCCGTCGTCGCGCGTCACGAGCGTGACGGTCTGGCCGACGAGCTCCTCGTAGCGCTTGTTGTACCCCAGGGTGTTGGCGACGCCGGTGGTGATGACGATGCCGCTGGTCTCGTCGCTGTCCTCGAGGGTGCGCCCGGCGATGACCGGGTAGGACAGCGCGGGGCCGGGGTCGACCGCCATCAGGCGGATGCGGTCGAAGTCGACCTTCTGGTCGCCGTACTGCATGCCGGCGAACATCCACGGTAGGTACACGGGCATCGCCTGCTCGACACCCGGCACTGCGGCGACTGCGGCGACGATCGAGTCGTCGAGCAGCACGCCCGAGCCGTTGCCCCCCGAGTTCATCGCGTCGTAGTAGTCCTCGACGTCGGCCTTGCCGCTGACGACGACGCGGCGGTTCTCGCCGGACCGCGAGAACTGGTCGGCGAGGAAGCCCTTGGCACTGGTGACGAGGGTGAGCATGACAGTGACCGAGACCGCACCGATGACGATGGCGAACACGGTGAGCGAGGTACGCAACTTCTGTCGCCGGAGGTTGCGCATGCCCGAACGGAAATAGTCGCGGTACTTCATGCTGCTGCCCCCGAGTCGGTGAGGTGACCGTCGACGATGTGCACCGAACGGTCGGCGGCGGCGGCGACGTGCGGGTCGTGGGTGACGACGAGCAGCGTGACGCCCTCGGCCCGGTTGAGGCGGCGCAGTTCGTCCATCACCGCCGCGCCGCGGGCCGAGTCGAGGTTGCCGGTGGGTTCGTCGGCGATGACGAGCGACGGCTCGTTGACGAGCGCCCGGGCGATCGCGACCCGCTGGCGCTGTCCGCCCGACAACTGTGTGGGGCGGTGTGATGCCCGATCAGCGAGGCCGACCTTCTCGAGCGCGGTCATGGCACGCTGCTTGCGCTGCGAACGTGACCCGACTCCGCCGATGACGAGCGGTGACATGACGTTCTCGAGTGCCGTCTCGTGGTTCTGCAGGTTGAAGCTCTGGAACACGAAGCCGACGTGACGGTTGCGGTATGCCGAGAGCGCCTTGTCCTTCGCGGTCGACAGGTCGAGGCCGGCGACGACGACCTGACCGGCATCGGGCTGGTCGAGGCCGCCGATGATGTTCGCCAGCGTCGACTTGCCGGACCCGGATGGTCCGGTGATGGCGACGAACTCGCCGTGGCGTACGTCGAGTGAGATGCCGGCGAGGGCGTTGACCGTCTCGTCGCCGAGTCGGTAGGTCTTCACGAGCGCCCGACACCGAATGAGCGGATCTGCAGTGGACATATGGGAAACGTAGCGTTTCCGTTCGGTACCCCAGGACGGCGAGACCACGCCGAACCCTGGTCACCGGCTGTCGCCGGCCCTGACGAACGTGCGGCAGACTCTCGAGGGGCGGTGCCGTCGCCGGCCCGCCGCCGACGAGAGTGAGGGGGCACAATGAGGGGCGGATTCATCGGACTGGGGAACATGGGGCGGGCTGCGGCGCGCAACATCCAGCGCGCCGGGCACGAGCTGTGGGTGTACGACATCCGGCCCGACGCCGGCGACGAACTGGTGCAGCACGGTGCCACCCGAGCAGGGTCGCCCCGGGAGGTCGCCGATGCCGTCGAGGTCGTGTGCACGATGGTGTTCGGTCCCACCGAGATCGAGCAGGTGGTGACCGGCGCCGACGGACTCCTCGCCGGCGACGTGCGCGGCACGACGTGGATCGACCTCACGACCAGCTCGCCCAGTCTGATGCGCCGCCTCGGCGACGCCGTGCGGGACGCGGGCGGGTTCCCGGTCGACGCGCCGGTCACCGGCTCGATCGACTCGTGCATCCGTGGCGACATGATCCTGTTCGTCGGCGGCACCGATGCCGATGTCAGCAGGGTCACGCCGGTGCTCGAGGCGATGGGGGTGGTGCGCCGGGTGGGCGGGCACGGCAACGGGTACGTCGCCAAGCTGGTCAACAACCAACTCTGGTTCATCCACGCCGCAGCGATCGGCGAGGCGATGGTCGCCGCCAAGAAGGCAGGCCTCGAGCCCGACGTGTGGTGGGAGGCGATGAAGGGCGGCGCCGCCGACAGTTTCGTGATGCAGCACGACGTCCCGAGCATCCTCGCCGGGCACTACGACCCGTCGTTCCGGCTCGCCCTGTGCGTGAAGGACCTCGGTCTCGTGCAGCAGTTGGTCGACGAGACCGGCATCCGCAGCGAGCTGACACGAGCGACCCATGACCGCTTTCGCGAGGCGTCGGACCGATACGGGCTCGATGCGGGCGAGATGTCGGTGTGCCGACTGATCGAGGACGATGCGGGGACCGATCTGCGGGTCGCCGGGGACTGGGTGCCGCCGTGGGAGGTGCAGCACCCGTCGGGCTCGTGACCGACGGCGCGCAGTTCGCGCGCTGTCCCATTTCCGGTACGACCGTTCCGGTTCCGTCGTCGGTCGGCGACTAGCATCGTCGAGGCGCCGCGACGCAGCGGACGGCGCAGGGGGACAACGATGTCGATCAGCGAATTCGCGATGGAATGGTTCAGCCTGAAGGGCAAGAACGCCATCGTCACGGGTGGTAACACAGGCCTCGGCCAGGCCTTCACCGTGGCGCTCGCCAAGGGCGGCGCCAATGTCTTCGTGCCGTCGATCATGGACGACGACGGCACCACCGGTCCGCTGGTCGAGGCAGAGGGCGGCCGCTACGAGTTCATGAAGGCCGACATCACTGCCGAGGGCGGGCCGAAGGCGGTCGTCGACGAGTGCGTGCGTCGGCTCGGTTCGATCGACATCCTCATCAACAGCGCTGGCATCTGTCCGCTCGGCGAGGTGCTCGACTTCGGTCGCGACAAGTGGGACCCGACGGTGGCGGTCAACCTGACGGCGGCGTTCGAGATGAGCTTCGAGGCGGCGAAGTACTTCATCCCGCAGCGCAGCGGCAAGATCATCAACATCTGCTCGATGTTCAGCTTCCTCGGTGGCCGGTTGTCGTCGGCGTACGCGGCGACCAAGCATGGCATCGCCGGGTTCACCAAGGCGTACTGCGACGAGCTCGCGATGTACAACGTCCAGGTCAACGGCATCGCGCCCGGCTACTACGCGACAGCGATCACCACCAACACGCGCAGCAATCCCGACTCGAACCGCCGTGTCCTCGAGCACATCCCGGCGGGACGCTGGGGAGAGCCGCTCGACCTGATGGGCACCGTGGTGTTCCTCGCCAGTCGTGCCTCCGACTACGTGAACGGGCACGTGCTCGCCGTCGACGGCGGTTACCTCGTCCGCTGACGCGGCGGAGGCCACCCCTATGGCAGGTCCGTTCTTCGTCGGCGTCGACTGCGGTACGCAGAGTGCCAAGGTCGTCGTGTACGACCTGGTGGGCAACGTCGTGTCGCGGGGGCAGCGCCTCCTGCGGCCGATGGATCGCCCGT
>JBMSSR010000130.1:0-8487 GCA_049424465.1 Ilumatobacteraceae bacterium | reverse complement strand
GAACTGCTCGTGGCCGTCATCGTCGACGACGACGTCGGTGAGGAGCGGCGCCCCGCCCGCAGCGAGGCACGTGCGCGCATAGCCGGCGTTCAGGACCTCGAGCGCCACGTGCTGGACACCGCCGCCGTTGGCGTCGAGATACCGGGCGACGGCGGGAGAGGCCTCGCGCCCCACGAGCACGAACGTGACACCACCGGCCGCCACCGCCCGGACGCCCGGCCGGGGGCCCGCCAGCGGCACCTCGTGGAAGCCGAACCGTTCGACCATCGACACCACCGCAGCGTCGAGCGCGTCCACGGCGACCACGACGTGGTCGACCCGGCTGGTGACGGTGTCGATGCCCGAGGTGCCGAGTCCGGCGGCGTGCTTGTCGGGTGCGGTGTCGGTGCGGCGCTCGGCGACCTCGATGCGATGCGTCTCGGTGAGCAGCACCCGGAAGAGCTGCTCGACGAAGTCGGGGTCGACGCCGGTGTCGATCGCCCAACGGCGTCGTGTCGTCACGACGTCGCGCACACGTGCCGGCTGGATGACCGCCGTCGACGTGCGTTCCTTGACCTCGGCGACGACCCGGCAGACCGCGAGGCGTTCGGCGACGATGCGGATGAGTTCCGCATCGAGTTGGTCGATGCGGGCGCGCAGCGCCGAAAGGTCGACGGGTGCGTCGTGCGGGGTCGAGTCGCCGGGCATCGCCCGCACGGTAGCGGGCGCGTCGCCGATGGTCAGGTTGCGTGCCGCCGGTTCGACGGGTGCCAGTGCAGCACGAGGCGCTGCAGCAGTGACAGGGCCAGCAGGCCGGTCGCACCGAGCAGGGCCATCGCGAACACTGCGGCCCACAGCGTGTCGGCGCTCGCACCGCCGCCCATCACGGCGTTGCGGCGACCGATCGCGCCGACGCCGGCGTTGGCCTGATTGGCACCCTCGACGTAGTACGCGGCGGCGAGCGCCAGTCCGAGGTCGATCCGCACCGCGGTGAACATCGTGGGCAGGGCACTGGGCACGCGGAGGCGCCAGAAGGTCTCCCAGCGCCCGGCATCGACCGAACGGAACAGTTCGAGTGCCGCCGGGTCGACGCTGCGCAGTCCGTCCGTGGCGGCGAACACCACGGCCGGCAGGCAGACGAGCGCCACCATGAACAGCGCTGGCGGGGTACCTGCCCCCAGCCACAGCACGATCGACGTGACGTAGGCGAACCACGGCGTCACCATCACGAGCACGAGCAGTGGTTGGGCGGCGTCCTCGAGAAACCGCACCGCTGCGAGCGCGGCACCGAGTGCTGCACCGACGACGAGCGCGATGAGCAGGCCGATGACGGCGTGCTGCGTCGTCACCCATGCGGCAGCGGCGAAGTCGGTGCGGAACTCCCACAGCGCCCCGAGCGCATCCGTGGGCGCGCGCAGCACGAACGGGCGCACGTCGAGTACCCGCACGAGTGCCTGCCACGCGGCGAGGAAGACGACGATGCCGGTGACCGAGGCGACGACGCGGCGGTTCATGGCGCCGACCCCGCGGGCGCGGCCTCGTCGAGCCGCGCCGCGTGCAACGCGTGCCGCACCTCGGCGCACAGCGACACGAAGGACGGGTCGTCGTCGATCGCGTCAGCACGTGGGCGCGAGAGGGGGATGGCGATGTCGGCGATGATGCGAGCCGGGCCGTACGACGTGACGAGCACCCGGTCCGACAGGGCAACGGCCTCGGAGATGCTGTGCGTGACGAGCACGGTCGTGACGCCCTTGCCCTCGACGAGGCGGTTCACGAGCACTCGCATCTCGGCACGGGTGAGCTCGTCGAGTGCGGCGAACGGCTCGTCCATGAGCAGCAACGGCGCGCCGAGGGCGAGGGCGCGGACGAGTGCAACCCGCTGTTGCATACCGCCGGAGAGCTCGTGGGGGAGTCGGTCGGCGGCCTCGGCGAGCCCGACCTCGGCGAGCAGGTCGCCGTGGTCCCGGACGTCGTGGCTCTGGCGGCGGTTGACGTCGAGGAGCACCCTGGCGTTCTCGGCGACGGTGCGCCACGGCAGCAGTGCCGGGTGCTGTGGGACGACCGCAATTCGCTTGTGACGACGGGCGGTCTCGACGGGCTCGCCGTCGAGCGTCACGGACCCTGCAGTCGGCGTGAGCAGCCCGGCCACCATGCGCAGCAGCGTCGACTTGCCGCTCGCTGACGGGCCGATGATGCTGACGAACTGGCCGGCCGGGATGTCGAGGTGGATCGGGCGCACCGCCTCGCGGCCCTCGAACGACCGCTGGGCGCCCCGGATCTCGACCCTGCTCACCGTGGCGAGTGTAGGTGGGCGCCGTCGGCGAGCGCCCGTGGGTGCACGCAGCGCGGTCGGGGCGGGGTCGGACCAGATCATCCGGCGCTGGCTGTGACAGATCCATGGTGGTCGCTCACGCGGAGTGGTGGACCTGATAACTTTTGGAGACTTGCCGGGGCGTTCGTCGACGTCCGGGCCACGACAGGGTCAGGGAGAGGACCGACAACATGCGCACAGTGCCGCGACTCGTCATCACGAGCCTGCTCGCCGCGGGTGGGGCCGTACTGCCCACCGCAGTGGGCGTCACACCTGCCGCAGCGGTCTCGACGGCCTGCGGCGTCGACGACACGCCAACCGTCTCGGCCTTGCAGTCGCCCAATTTCTACATCGACCGCGACCGCGACCTGTTGTTCGCGCAGTACGCGGGCTACTCGATCGACGCCGGGACGAGCGACCGCGCCGGCTACTGGATCGAGCTCGATGACTTCGACGGTGACGCCGTGACGCTCAGCACGGGCGAGGCAGCAGCACACCGCATCCCGACGTTCGCCGCCGGCGAGACGGCGACGCAGTACTTCCTGCTCAAGGCGGCCGGAGCGACGCCGGCCCCGCAGACGCACACCATCCGCCTCTACGACGCCCCGCCTGCGTACGGCGCCGTCGTGTGCGAGACGACGTTCACCTACAACCAGGTCGTCGACACCATCGCCGCCAAGGCCAACAAGGTGACCAGTGTCGCCACCGACGTCACCACCACCGCGACGATCGGCGACGAGGTCACGGTCACCGTCAACGGCTCGACCGGCACGCTCGGCGCGGGTCCGGCGTTCGACCCGGGCGCCCTCAACTACACGCCGACGGCCGTCACCAGTTTCCCGGCGGCGTCGTGGCACCTGGTCCGTACCGAGCTGACGATCTCGCCGGACGGCAGCGCAGCGCCCCAGACCTACGTCGACCAGCTGCGCCTCGACAGCCCGGCATCGGGCCCCAACCGCGACTACACGGCGCGCTACACGTTCGAGGCAGTGGCACCGGTCGCCGACCCCTCGATCGTCGTGCCGATCCAGTACATCGCCAGTGGCACGCAGATCAAGCACACGACGCTCAGCGGCACCTACCCGTCGCTGCCGCCGGTGTCGAGTGTGCTCGACGTCACCATCGCCAAGTCGGTGTCGCCCGACTTCATCCCCGACGAGACGCCGGCGATCGTCGACTACACCGTCGTCGTCTCGAACGATGACGATCAGGCCATCTCGCTGGACGACGTCGTCGACACGCTGCCCGACGGCGCCACCTACACCACCGACTCGCTCGAGCTCGACGGCACCCCGGTCACCCCGGTCAGCACGTCGCCGCTCGTGGTTGCCGGCCCGATCGACATCGCGTCGGGCGGCTCGATCACCATCACGTACACCGTCGACCTCGGTACCGCCATCACGGGTGCCCGCGTGAACAGCGTGGTCGGCCATGTCGGCAACGTCATCGTCGACGCCTCGAACGACGTGCTCGACCAGACGCCGGCCTCGGCCGCCGTGCTCGTCCAGGACCCGGTCCCGGCGGTGGCGATCACCAAGACCGCCGGTGAGGTCACCGACGTCGCAGCGGATGGCGTCGACGGTCGCGCCGACGCGGGCGACACCATCACCTACACCTACGACGTCGACAACACGGGTCGTACCGACCTGCACGACATCGCCGTCACCGACGACAAGATCGCCGATGCGGACATCTCGTGCGGCACCAGCGAGACCGACCTCGTCGACGACAACGTCGTGGCCGCGATCGCGCTCGGCGGTGCCACGGTGACCTGCGAGGGCACCTACACCATCACCCAGGCCGACATCGATGCCGGTGAGATCACGAACATCGGTACCGCCACCGGCTACAGCCCGGTGGACGAGGAAGTCACCCACTCCGAGACGGTCACCAAGACCCTGACCGCCGATCCCGCGTTGGACGTCGCCAAGTCGGGCGAGCTCGACCTGACGGTCGTCGCCCCCGACGACCGTGTCGACGCCGGCGACACCGCGACGTACACGTACGAGATCACCAACGACGGCAACGTCACGATCGAGGACGTGTCGCTCACCGACAACCGCGTGGCTGACGCCGCCGTGTTCTGCGGCACCACCGAGACCGACCTCGTCGACGACAACCTGATCGACGTGATGGCCCCCGGTGACAGCCGCACCTGCACCGCCGACTACACGGTCGCGCAGGACGACATCGACGCCGGCTACGTCACCAACCTCGCCACGGTGGCGGGCACCGACGTCACGCCGGACGCCAACGAGGTCGAGGGCTCGGGCACCGAGACGCTCGAGCTGGTCGCAGACCCCGAGCTGACCGTCGTGAAGACGGCGGACCGTGCGTCGGTCTCGCTCGTCGGTCAGGTCATCACCTACACCATCGGTGTCACCAACAGCGGCAACGTCACGCTGTCCGACGTCACCGTCGCCGATGCGAAGCTGAGCGCGCTCACCTGCACCCCCAGCGAGGGTGTCACCGGCCCGATCCCCGACGGTGAGGTCACCCCGGTCATCGAGAACGGCAGCTACATCGTCCCGCCGGGCGAGAGCGTCGAGTGCACCGGCACGTACGTGTCCACCGTCGCCGACTTCGTCACCGACACCATCGCCAACACTGCGACGGCGACCGGTGTCGCCCCCGGTGAGGACGTCGCTGGCGAGTGGGAGGGCACCGCCAACGTGGCGATCGACCCCCTCGTTGCCACCATCGGTGGTCGGGTCTACGTCGACCGCAACGGCAACCGCAAGTACGACACGGGCGACATGCCGCTCGTGGGTGTCGGCGTGCACGTCGTGCTCGTCACCCCGCGGGTGCTCACGCCGGACAGCCTCGGTGACCCGCTGCTGCCCACCTACGACGAGACAGTGCTCACCGGTGCAGGCGGCGTGTACGCGGCGTACGACATCCCGGCCGGCCTCTACAGCGTCACGGTGCCCCGTGTGCCGGGCGTCAAGAAGGTCACCGACTATGACGGTGGCACCGACTGGATCGCCGCCCCGGACGTGCCGTCACTCACCCCCGCAGTGAGCGGTGGTCGCACCAGCGTGAACTTCGTCGGCGAGGGTGTCGGCACCATCAAGGGCCGCATCTACCAGCCCACCGACGACATCGGGTTCCCGTACTCATCGGTCCAGTGCACCTGGGCCGGGCCTGACGGCGTCGAGGAGACCGATGACGACGTCACGCTGACGACCAAGGCCGGCACCAACGGGGCCTTCACCTTCACCAAGGTGCCGTACGGCCACTACGACTGCGCCGGTCTGACCCCGACGGGCGAGGCCTCGCTGCCCACCTCGACGACGGTCACGTCGCCGACCGCAGTCTGGGCCCCGCTGCCGCTGCCGACCATTCCGGAGACCGGCAGCAACGCCCTCGGCCTGCTGCGCCTCGCCGGGATGCTGCTCGGGGCGGGTCTCGCCCTGGCGCTCACGTCGACACGTCGGTTCCGCCGAGCCGCCCGATAGCCTGCCGGACGCCGGTCGGGGCTCCACCTCCGGCGTCAACGGCCACCCGGCCGTCGACGACCTCCACCCGTCGGGGCGACCCGCCGGACCGTCACGGAAGGCATCACGATGGACGACAAGAAGACCGTCATCGACGCGCACAAGCTGAGCGCAACTGACACCGGTTCGCCCGAGGTGCAGATCGCGCTGCTCACCGCACGCATCAACCACCTGACCGACCACTTCAAGACCCACGCCAAGGATCACCACAGCCGGCGTGGCCTGCTGAAGCTCGTCGGCCGCCGCCGTCGCATGCTCGACTACGTCAAGAACATCGACGTCGCGCGTTACCGCGCCATCCTGCAGGCCAACGGCATCCGCCGCTGACCGCATCCGGGGTCACTGACCCCACCCCGATCTCTCGGGCAGTGGCCTCCGCCGTCTCGACGGCGGGGGCCGCTAGCCTCCGAGGTCGACAACCAACCGAGCGGCTCCCCGACGATCCGGGGACACGGGCTTCGGTTGTCAGTCGCAGGTGCCGAGACCGCTCGGGTTCGACACGTCCGACTGGGAACCGGACCGCCGCTCCTGTTGCCGACGCGCCGCTGGCGCGCGGCCGAAAGGAGCTCGCCATGGCTGAGGCCATCCGAGTGTCGGGAACCCTCACGGGCACCGACAAGACCCTGTCGTTCGAGACCGGAAAGCTGGCCCAGCAGAGCCAGGGTGCCGTCGTCGCCTCGCTGGGCCGCACCACGGTGCTGGCCACGGCGAACGCCGCCAAGGACGTCCGTCCCGGTACCGACTTCTTCCCGCTCACCATCGACGTCGAGGAGCGCGCCTATGCGGCGGGCAAGATCCCCGGCTCGTTCTTCCGCCGTGAGGGCCGTCCCACCGAGGACGCCATCCTCACCTGCCGCCTCACCGACCGCCCGCTCCGCCCGGCGTTCCCCGACGGCTTCCGCAACGAGGTGCAGGTGGTGCTCACCATCCTCGGCGCCGACATGGAGAACCCGCACGACGTGCTCTCGATCAATGCCGCCTCGGCGTCGCTGATGATCAGTGGCATCCCGTTCGACGGCCCGATCGGTGCCGTCCGCGTCGCCTACAGCCAGAGCGGCGAGTGGATCCCGCACCCGACCTATGCCGAGGGCCAGGACAGCACGTTCGAGCTCGTCGTCGCCGGTCGCCAGCTCGACAACGGCGACGTCGCCATCATGATGGTCGAGGCCGGCGGCACGTCGAAGAGCTTCGGCTACTACGCCAACGGTGCGCCGAAGGTCGACGAGGGTGCGCTCGCCCGCGGCCTCGAGGCCAGCAAGACCTGGATCAAGGACAGCATCGCCCTGCAGCGCCAGCTCGTCGCCAGCGTCATCGCCACGCGCGGCCCCATCGTGCCGATGCAGTACACGGTGTCGGTCGACTACGGCGACGACGTGTTCGCCGCTGTCGAGAACGCCGTCTCGGCTGCGGTCGGCCACGCGATCACGATCTCGGCCAAGGCCGAGCGCAACGCCGCCACCGACGCCGCAGCAGCCGAGGCCATCGCCCAGCTGTGCGGCGAGGGCAAGCCGTTCGAGGGCCGCGAGAAGGAAGTCAAGGAGGCCGTGCGCAGCCTCACCAAGAAGCTGGTGCGCAAGCGCATCGTCGACGAGGGCAAGCGCATCGATGGTCGCGGCCCGCGTGACCTGCGCCCGATCAGCAGTGAGACCGGCGTGCTGCCCACCGCACACGGCACGGGCCTGTTCCAGCGCGGCGAGACCCAGGTGATGAACGTGTGCACCATGGCCATGCCGCGCATGAACCAGCTGCTCGACACGCTCGGACCGGAGACCAACAAGTACTTCCTGTTCCACTACAACATGGCGCCGTGGGCCAACGGTGAGACCGGTCGAGTCGGGTCGCCCAAGCGTCGCGAGATCGGCCACGGCGCACTCGCTGCCCGCGCGCTCATCCCGGTGCTGCCGTCGCTCGAGGAGTTCAACTACACGCTGCGCCTCGTGGCCGAGGTGCTCAGCTCGAACGGTTCGACCAGCATGGCGTCGGTCTGTTCAGGCTCGCTGGCCCTCATGGACGCCGGCGTGCCCGTCAAGGCCGCCGTCGCCGGTATCGCGATGGGCCTCGTGTACGCCGAGGGCAAGTACACGACGCTCACCGACATCCTCGGTGCCGAGGACGCGTTCGGCGACATGGACTTCAAGGTGGCCGGCACGGCTGACGCCATCACGGCGCTGCAGCTCGACACCAAGATCGACGGCATCCCCGCCGAGGTGTTGGCCGCTGCGCTCGACCAGGCGAAGGAAGCCCGCCTCGCGATCCTCAGCAACATGAACAGCGCGATCGCCGAGGCCCGCCCCGAGGTCGCCGCGACGGCACCGAAGATCATCACGATCACCATCCCGATGGACAAGATCGGCGAGGTCATCGGGCCCAAGGGCAAGGTCATCAACACGATCACCCAGGAGACGGGTGCCGAGATCGCGGTCGACGACGACGGTGCCCAGGGCATCGTCACCATCGGTGCGGTCGAGGCGTGGCGCATGGAGGACGCGAAGGCCCGCATCATGGCCATCGTCTCGCCGCCCATGGCCGAGGTCGGAAAGGCCTACGGGGGCCGCGTCGTCAACATCACCAAGTTCGGTGCGTTCGTCAACATCCTCCCCGGCCGCGACGGTCTGGTGCACATCAGCAAGCTCGGCAAGGGTCGCCGCATCAACAACGTCGAGGACGTGCTCACGCTCGGTCAGGAGATCGAGGTCGTGG
>JBMSSR010000129.1:0-8505 GCA_049424465.1 Ilumatobacteraceae bacterium | reverse complement strand
ATCGTGCGGGGCGAGCACGACCTCACCGACGAGCGGGCGATGGTGGAGGGCGTGCTGCGCGTGATGGGTGTCGATCACGCGCACGCGCATGCGGCCTGCGACACCGACCTGCCGGTGGTGCCCGAGGTCCCTGTCGACTTCGCAGTCGGCCTCGACGACTGAGACGTCGGCCGAGCGGGCGCACCACGCCGGGCGAGCGGCGCTCGGGTCAGGCGCGGTCGAGCACGAAGTCGAACGTCGTCGCCAGCTCACCCGACGTATCGGGGGCGAACGTGCAGACGAGGCTGTCGCGAACGCCGAACACCGCATCGTCGTGCAGATAGTCGCTCTCGGTGTCGAAGACGTGCGTGATGAGGTCCTTGAAGCCCGGATGGCTCAGCCACACGTGCATGTGCCCCGGCCGCATCCAATTGCGCGCGTTCGCCTTCAGGAGTGCACCCACCGGGCCGTCGTACGGGATCGGATACGGCACGGGTCGGACCGAGCGGATCTCGAAACGACCATCGGCATCGGTGCGGTAGATCCCGCGCAGGTTGTCCGCGCTCTGGATGCCGGGCTGCTGACACGCGTAGAAGCCCGCCGTCGCGTTCTGCCAGCAGTCGAGTACCACACCCGACAGCGCCTTGCCGTCGATGTCGGTCACACGGCCGCGCACGACGACACGCTCGCCGTCGTCGGGATCCACCAGCATCGTCTCGCCGTTCTTCCGCTCGGGCGAGCCGGCCACGTAGAACGGACCGAGCACCGTGTTCTCCGTGGTGCCGTCCGACGCCGCGTAGTTGAGCATCTCGAGCAGCGTCGAGACACCCAGCGTGTCGCTCATCAGGATCCATTCCTGCCGCGTCTCGCTGCAGATCTGGCCGGTGGCGGTGAGGAACTTGATGGCCTCGAACCACTCGCCCTTCGACGGGTTGATCTCGCGCACGAAGGAGTGGAGATGGCGGATCGCCGACTCCATCACTTCCTTCAGGCGGGGGTTCGGGGCGCCCGCATAGCGGCCGAGTACTTCCTCGAGCAGTTCGTCAGGTGCTGACATGGTGTTCTCCTTCGTTGTTCCGGCGAGACGGCTGACTCAGCCGACGCGTTCCACGACCAGTGCGATTCCCTGGCCCACGCCGATGCACATCGCGGCGAGGCCGTACCGGCCGCCCGTGCGGCGGAGTCCGTGCACGAGTGTGGTGACGATGCGCGCCCCTGATCCACCGAGCGCGTGCCCGATCGCGATCGCGCCGCCGAACGGGTTGACCTTGGCGACGTCGAGATCCGGCCAGTGCCGCAGACAGGCCAGGCTCTGTGCAGCGAATGCCTCGTTGAGCTCGACCTGATCGACGTCGTCCCACGACAGCCCTGCACGCGCCAGTGCCCGGTTGACGGCCTCGACGGGGCCGATGCCGTAGAGGTGCGGTTCGACGCCGCTCGTGGCGCGGCTGACGATCCGTGCCATCGGCGTGACACCCAGCCGGTCGACCCCTGACTGCGACGCGAGGAGCAGCGCGGCCGACCCGTCGTTCATCGGCGACGAGTTCCCTGCCGTGACAGTGCCGTCCTTGCGGAACACGGGCTTCAGCGTGCCGAGGGACTCCATCGACGAGTCGGGTCGCACGCACTCATCGGCTGCGAGCTCCACACCCGACACCGGCGTGATCTCGGCATCGAAGGCACCCGCAGCCCAGGCAGCCGCTGCACGGTGGTGCGAGCCCATCGCGAACCGGTCCTGTTCGTCGCGCGTGATCTGGTGGCGGTCGGCCAGCAGCTCGGCCCCCTCCCCCAGCGACACCGTCCACTGCTCGGGCATCGCCGGATTGACCATTCGCCAGCCGAGTGCGCTGTTCCAGAGCTGCTCGTGCGACGTCGGATAACCCTTGGCAGGCTTGAGCATCACCCAGGGCGCCCGCGTCATCGACTCGACACCTCCGGCGATCACCAGGTCAGCGTCACCGACCGCGACTGCGCGTGAGCCGTCGAAGATGGCCTCCATTCCGCTTCCGCACAGGCGGTTCACGGTTGCGCCCGGCACCGTGACCGGGAGGCCCGCCAGCAGGGTTGCCATCCGGGCGACATTGCGGTTGTCCTCGCCTGCACCGTTGGCGTCACCGAAGTAGACCTCGTCGATCGACGCCGGGTCGAGCGACGGCGTCCGCTGCACGACGGCGCGCACCGCGGTCGCAGCGAGATCGTCGGGGCGGATGCCGGCGAGCGCGCCGCCGAGTCGACCGACTGGGGTGCGCACTGCGTCGACGATGTACGAGGTGGTCATTCGGCATCTCCTGGCGTCGGGCGGCGGCCCTCGAACGCACGCTGCAGCAGCGCGAGCATCTGCTCGGTCGAGCAGGATCGAGGGGTACCGGGGGCGGCGATCTTCGCGACCTCGGCGGCGGATCGCTCGGCGGCCTCGGGCAGGTCGGCAGCGGTGAGGCCGAGTGCCTCGAGCGAGGTGGGGACATTCGATGCAACGGCGAGGTCCCACAGCGCGCCTGCTGCCTCGCCGCCGAGCGCGGCACCGAGCAGCGCCATCTCGTCAGGAAGCGCCGGCGCATTGAAGGCAACGGCGTGCGGCAGGATCACCGAGTGCGCGTCGGCGTGAACCAAGTTGAACGTCCCGCCGAGCACGTGGCAGATCTTGTGGTGGAACGCCGCCGAGGTCGAACCGAGCGCGACACCGGAGAGATACGCGCCGTACAGCAACCTGCCGCGGGCGTCGATGTCGCGCAGCGACGCCATGACGACCGGCAGGCTCTCGCGAATCGCGGTGACCGCCTCGAGCGCCAGTGCCGAGATCACCGGGTTGCGGCCGGGGGCGTAGAGCGCCTCGACGCTGTGGGCGAGCGCATTGAACGCGCTCGGGCCCGTCACCCCTGCAGGAATGCCCAGCGTGAGTTCGGGGTCGTAGATGACGGAGCGCGGCAGGACGTCGAGGCTCTTGCCGGTCTGCTTGTGCCGATCGCCGGTGAGTCCGTAGATCGTGGTCTGTTCGCTCCCGGCGTACGTGGTGGGCACGGCCACGATGGGGCGCCGTACCGTGAGTGCCACCGCCTTGGCGAGACCGGTCGCCGAGCCACCGCCGACGCTGACGATCGCATCGATGCCCGCCTCGACCGCAGCCTCGCGGGCGCGTTCGGCGAGGTCGAGCGGGACGTGCTGCACGATCTCGTCCCACCGCAGCACCACGCGACCACCGAGCAGATCCGTCATCTCGTCGCCATCACCCTGGGCGATCAACATCACCCGGTCGCCGCGCAGCGCCTCGACCTCGGCGGCGAGCTGACGACGAGCGCCGGCACCGAACACGACGCGTGCCGGGAGCTGGGTGTAGGTGAACGGCTTCATGCCGACTGCAGCGCCCTCACGGCATCGAGCTCGCGCGCCGTCGGCGGTTCGGTGACCGCCACGTCGGGCGCGAAACGAAGTGCCCAGCCAGTTGCCTCGACACACGCCTCGCGCGTCACGCCGGGGTGCAGCGCACTCATCACGAGCTCGCACGTCACCGGGTCGGGCGTCAGCACGCCGAGGTCGGTGACGACCCATTGAGGGCCGCTGCCGCGCAGGCCGAGTTGCTCGCGGTGCCCCGCGCCGTCGCCGAAGCCGACCGACGACCGGAAGTCACATCGCTCGACGAATGCCCGCTTGCCCTGGCGCATGATGACCATCACCGCACCTGCGGACGCGGCGATCTCGGGGGCGCCCCCAGCGCCCGGCAGTCGCGTCCGCGGCGCGCGGTAGTCGCCGATGACGGTCGAGTTGATGTTGGCGAACTTGTCGAGCTGCGCGCCCCCGAGGAAGCCGACATCGACGCGGCCGGCCTGCAACCAGTACGAGAAGATTTCCGGCACGCTCACGACGGCGTCCGCCGTCTCGCCCAGCTCGCCGTCACCGATCGACAGCGGGAGCCGTGTCGGCTTCGAGCCGATGCAGCCCGATTCGTAGACGAGCACCGGTGCGGGGTCGTACAACCGTCGCGCCAGGTTGGCTGCTGTCGAGGGCAGGCCGATGCCGACGAAGCACACCCGTCGGCCCTCGGCGGCCAATGCGCCCAACTGCCGAGCCGCCGTGACGATCATCAACTCGTCGGTGGTGTAGCCGGCATCCCGCTGCTCATCCACGAGACACTCCCGCCGTGACGCCCACCGCAGTGAGGAACGCCGCGTGGTCGGCAGTGCCCTTGACGTACCGCTCGATCCACGCGATGAAGCGCTCACGGTCCTTCGAGACCTCGTCCCACGCGCGGTAGAACGCGTTGTCTCGTGACGAGAAGCCCATCGCGAAACTGGGGTGTGCGCCGTGCGGTACGTGACACACCGCCGAGACGGTCCAGCTGGGCAGCACGACCGAGTCGGCAACCGGCGGCAGTTCGTCGACGACCTCCTCGACGGTGACGATCGAGCGGCGGGCGGCCAGCACGGCTTCCTTCTGGACACCGACGAGACCCCAGATCTGCACGTTGCCGTGGCGGTCGGCCCGTTGGGCATGGATGACGGTGACGTCGGGCGTGAGTGCGGGGACTGCGGCGAGCACCTCTCCGGTGAACGGGCACTCGACGGTGGAGATGGTCGACGTGTGGTGCATCAGGTCGGTGCCCACGTACCCGCGGAGCAGCGCGAATGGCAGGCCCGATGCGCCCGCCACGTAGCGCGCCGCCATCCCCGCATGGCTGTGTTCCTCGATCTGGAGCGCGTGGGGCCAGCCGTTCTCGACGGCATCGCGGAATCGCTGGAGCGAGCCGACGCCGGGATTGCCGCCCCACGAGAACGTCACTGCTCGGGCCGACCCGGTACCGATGAGCTGGTCGTAGACCATGTCGGGCGTCATGCGGACGAGATGCAGGTCGCGACGGCCCTGTCGGATGATCTCGTGACCGGCGGCGTGCGGGATGAGATGGGTGAAGCCCTCCATGGACACGGTGTCACCGTCGTGCACCAGGTCGGCGATCGCCTCGGCGAGCGAGCAGTGGTTGCTCCCCACGCGACCGGTCATCGCGGGTACCACGGCGGCAACTGCGCATCGACATTGATCCAGATGCTCTTCGCCTCGGTGTACTCCCGCATCGCCTCGAAACCCATCTCGCGTCCGTAGCCGGACAGACCGGTACCGCCGAAGGGCGAGCCGGGGTTGGCGCGCTTGTAACTGTTGACCCACACCATGCCGCTGCGCATCGCGGCCGCCATCTGGTGCGCACGCTGCAGGTTGGTCGTCCACAGTCCACCGCCGAGCCCGTACTCGGTGCCATTGGCGATGGCCAGCGCCTCGTCGTCGTTGGAGAAGGTCGTCACCGTCACGAATGGTCCGAACACCTCTTCCTGGCACACCCGATCTCCGGGCCGCGCACGCACGATGGTGGGCTCGATGTAACAACCCTTCGCGAGCGCGGGATCACTGGGAGCCTTGCCGCCGGTGATGATCTCGCCACCCTCGTCGAGTGCGACCTTGACATAGCTGAGCACGCGGTCTCGGTGCATCGGCGAGGTCAGTGGACCCATCTCGGTGGTCGGGTCGAGTGGATCACCGAGGCGGATCGAGCGGGCGAGCGCCACGAACCGTTCGAGGAACTCGTCGGCGATGCGCTCGTGCAGGATCAGCCGACTGCCGGCGATGCAGGCCTGACCCTGGTTGTGGAAGATGGCGAACGCCGATCCGTTGACGGCAGCGGTCAGATTCGCGTCGTCGAACACGATGTTGGCGCCCTTGCCGCCCAGTTCGAGCTGGACACGCTTGAGGTTCGATGCCGAGTACTCGACGATCCGGCGGCCGACGGCGGTGCTCCCCGTGAACGCGATCTTGCGAACGAGCGGGTGCATCGCGAGCCGCTCGCCCGCAGTGTGGCCGTAGCCGGGCACCATGTTGACGACACCCTTCGGGAACCCGACCTCGGCCATCAGCTCGGCGAGCCGCAGCGACGACAGCGGCGTGAGCTCGCTGGTCTTGAGCACCACGGTGTTCCCCGCGGCCAGCGCCGGCCCCATCTTCCACGAGCAGAACATCAGGGGGAAGTTCCAGGGCACGATCGCGCCGACCACCCCCAGCGGCTCGCGCTGCACATAGTTGAGGAACCCCGGGTCGACGGGCACGATGTCGCCCTGCAGTTTGTCGGCCATTCCGCCGAAGTACCGGAAGCACGCAGCGGTGCGGGGGACGTCGAGTGCCTTCGCGTCCTTGATCGGGTGGCCGGTGTCGAGCGACTCGAGGTGCGCGAACTCGTCGGCACGTGCCTCGATCGCGTCGGCGAGCCGCAGCAACAACCGTCCGCGCTCCGCTGCCATCATCCGCTTCCACGCCGGGAAGGCCCGGTCGGCCGCCTCGACCGCGCGATCGATGTCGGCCTGGCGGCCCTCGGCGATGTGGGTGATGACCGAGCAGTCGTGCGGGTTGAGGACCTCGAGGGTTGCCCCCTCGACCGAGTCGACGAACTCACCGTCGATGAACAGTTGGGTTCGGAGGCTCATCGTGGGGCGATCAGAACTCGACCGCGTACACACTCGCCTTGCCCGTGCGGATGAGCTCGGGCAGCTCTGGCGAGCCGTTCTCCCACACGAGCAGCATCGACCGCTTCGGGCTGTAGCCCTGGTGGCGGATGTCGCCGGGCATTGCCGCGCAGTCACCGGCCCGCATGGTCACCTTTGCGCGCGCCGAGCCCGTGTCGCGGTCCTGCACGTCCCAGACGATCTCGTCGCTGAGCTGGATGAACCACTCGACACGGTCGTTGCCGTGGACGATCGGCAGGATGTACTCCTCGGTCGTCGGGCAGTACAGGCTGTCCTTGCACACGCTGACCACGCTGGGATTCCACGTCACATCGCTGCGGCTCAGATAGGCGAACAGGTTGAACGCGGCCATCTCGCCCTCGAAGCCGGGCTCGGCGTGCACCTCGGGCTCGCTCTGGTCGACGTCGAGGAACATGCGGTTGACCGGATGCGTCGCATCCGTGCGGATCTGCTCGTCGCCGGGCACGCCCACCATGCGCGCCGCCGCGACGCGACGTCGGGTGATGGCCTCGGTGTTGCTGCCGTCCTTGACGCCGAACGGCTTCTCGGTCTCGGCAGGGCTGGCGAACGGATCGAACGATGCACTCGTCCAGTCCTCGAGCATCGCCTTGAACGTCTCGCGGATCACCGGGGTGTCGAAGTTCTCGGTGTGGTCGAGCTCGTTCTTGCGGTAGGCGTCGTTGAAGCGGCCGGCGAACATGTCGACCGTGCCGTAGTGGTTCACCGTCCCGAACACGTGGTCGAAGTTGACGGTGCCGTAGAAGAAGTCCCAGGCGACGTCGCGCTGCAGCGCGCGCAGGAACACGTCGGCGCTGATGACGTGCATCCCGGTGGGCCACGTCAGGTGGACGAAGAACTCGTCGCGGCGGAAGTGGAAACCGCCCAGTGTGAACTCGCGGTAGCCCTGGTCGTTGGGCTCGCTGCACTGGACGTTCGAGTCGGTGGTGGTCATGGTGTCGTTCCCTCGGGTGTCGTCTGGTGGTCGTCGTGTGGTGGTCGTCTGGCGAGTGGTCGTGGGGTACTCAGCTGAGGCAGATGTCGGCCCAGCGCTGGATGGTGTCGTCCCCGAGGATCGTCTGCAGCAGGATGACGCCGGGCTTCGCCGACACGAACCGGTAGGCAGCGTTGGCGGGCAGCAGCGCCTGGTGCCCTCGGGACAGCACGATGTGACCCATCGGGCGGCCGACTGGTTCGCCCGGGATGCGCACCGAGCCGCTCTTGTCGGCCGGGACCATCGGTGTGTCGAGCTTGACGAGTTCGACCGTCACCTGGCCGTCCATCACCAGCGCGAACTCGTCGTGTGCGCATGTCCGCCACTCGCTGGTGCCCTCTGCGCGGATCGCCTCGAGCACGTACTGCATGTTCTTCGCGACTGCCACCTTCTCCCACGGCTTGGACGTCGACGCCACCTCGAACATGTTCGAGAAGACGTAGTGCTTGGGGTCGTCGTCGATGATGTCGATGGTGCCCTTCTCGAAGTTGTCGAGCGCACCGAACTTCGTGACGTACTTCGTCATGGCCTCTCCTGTGGTCGGTCCTCACCGCTTGACCGAAATGTTCGCAATGCGTACACTCGTGCGGTATCAGAACATTGTTGACCTGTCCGAGCCATGTCGTCAAGGGCACCGCATGACCTCGAGTCGTCCGGCCGCCGTCGGCACCGAGCCACGGGATGGCGAGTTCGTCCAGTCCCTCGAACGAGGCCTCGCCGTGCTGCGCGCCTTCGATGCCGAGCACGCGCTGATGACGGTCGCCGACGTCGCAAAGGCCACCTCCCTCACCCGCGCCACGGCCAGACGGCTCCTCCACACTCTGGTGGCGCTCGGCTTCGCCGACACCGACGGCAAGTGGTTCGAGCTGACGCCGAAGGTGCTCGACCTGGGTCACGCGTACGTGTCGTCGCTCCAACTCCCCGACATCGCGCAGCCGTTCATGGAGGCGCTCAGCGAGAAGGTGCACGAGAGCGTCTCGGCGAGCGTCCTCGACGGCGACGAGATCGTGTACGTCGCTCGGGTGCCGACACAGCGCA
>JBMSSR010000128.1:0-8507 GCA_049424465.1 Ilumatobacteraceae bacterium | reverse complement strand
CGGCCAGCACCAGGACGCCGGCGCCAAGATGGTGCACGCGGCGCCCGAGACCACCAGCAAGATCGTCTCGAAGAGCATCAGCAAGGACGGCGGTATCACGACGTACCGCGGCCTCGTGCGCGTCGACGAGGGTGCGCACGGCTGCAAGAGCCATGTTCAGTGCGACGCGCTCATCCTCGACGAGCAGAGCGAGAGCCGCACGCTGCCGTACATGGAGGTGGGCGAGCGCGATGCGCAGATCGGCCACGAGGCAACCGTGTCGAAGATCGCCGACGAGCAGCTCTTCTACCTGATGAGCCGTGGCCTCTCGCAGGAACAGGCGATGGGGATGGTGGTCAACGGCTTCATCGAGCCGATCACCCGCACCCTGCCGATGGAGTACGCCGTCGAGTGGAGCCGTCTCATCGAGCTGCAGATGGAGGGCAGCGTCGGCTGAGCCGACGGCGGGCGGCGCCGGGGCCGTTCGCGCTCACTGTGTCGGGCGTCGGTGCGGCAGACTTGGTGCGTGCCGATGCGACAGGACTGCCGTCACTTCGAGAGCCGTACCTACGCGAACGGCGAGACCGTCCGCAAGTGCAACCTCGATCTCGCTCCCGATGCGCCGTGGCGATGCCCCGACGTATGCCCGCGCTACGAACGGCGGCTCGATGCCGGCTGGACGTACGGCTCGATGGTGACGCCATCGACGCCCGACGAGCCACCGGGCCTCGACGACGGGTCGGCTGCCGCCCTGCTCGACGAGGCCGAGGACTTCGTCAACTCGATCGGTGCACAGGTGCTGGCCGAGGTGCGTGCCGAGCAGGATGACGAGCAGTCCGGCAGCGGTGTGCTGCGCCGCCTGTTCCGCCGTCGCCGTCCGACCGACTGACGTGCGCGCAGCCGGGGCCAGTGCCCTCGCTCAGCCGCCGTGGTGGTGGCCCGACATCGACGACGTCGAGGTGGAGCTCGCTGACGCCATGGGCGTGGGGGTGGCGACTGCGCCGGCCGGACCCACGAGGAACGACATCATCATCCCGCCGTCCTCGTGCTCGAGCTTGTGGCAGTGGATCATGAACCTGCCCTCGACGTTGAAACGGATCAGTACCTCGACCCGCTCGCCGTCGTTCAGCAGCACCGTGTCCTTCCAGCCGCGCTCCCACGGGTAGATCGTCGCCCGCCCGCCGGTGCGCGACTGCACCTGGAACGACGCGCCGTGCACGTGCACGGGGTGCGGACCGTTGCCGCCGGTGCTGAAGACCCAGCGCTCGACGTCTCCCTGCGGCACGGTGAACGCGGTCGTCGTCATGTTGAACGCCGTGCCGTTGATCTGGGTCATGCCGTCGAAGGTGAACGTTCGGGTGCGCTTCTCGCCGCTGAGCGCGGTGACGGTCGACAGCGTGGCGGGCGGGCCGCTGTACGACACCGACGCAGCTCCAGAACGGAGGCGGAACTCGACCAGGCTCCATCCCGACGTCGCGTCGCGCAGGTGGACCGACTGTGTGATGGTGCGGAGGTCGACCAGCACGTCGATGCGCTCGGCGGGGGCGAGGGCGATCTCCGACACCGTGACCGGTGCAGGCAGCAGCCCGCCGTCGTTGCCGATGAGCGTGAACGACGCACCGTTCGACAGCTGCAGCGCGTACACGCGAGCGTTCGACGAGTTGAGCAGCCGCAGCCGGTAGACCGCTTTGTCGACGAGGTGGTAGGCGCTGCGGGTGCCGTTCGCGAGCGCTGCGGTGCCCAGGTAGCCCGATGACTTCGCGCTGTACGTGAGTCCGAACTTCTTGTCGGCGGTGAAGTCACGCAGCACGATCGGCACCTCGTACGCGCCCGACGGCAGGCCGAGCGCGGTCTCCTCGGCGTCTCGCACGACGAACAGCCCGGAGAGGCCCAGTGCGACCTGCGAACCGGTCTTCATGTGCGGGTGCGGGTGGTACCAGTTCAGCGAGGCGCGCTGGTTGATCGGCAGCGTGTACGTACGGGTACCTGCTGCGGCGACCGTGTCCTGTGGCTGGCCGTCCGACGCAGTCGGTACCACGAGCCCGTGCCAGTGCACGGTCGTCGCCTCGGCGAGGTCGTTGGTGAGGTCGATCGTGGCGGTGCTGCCGTTGGTGGCCGTGAACATCGGCCCGGGGATGAGTCCGTTGAACCCGAGTCCCGACCCCGTGGCGCCACCGATGTCGAAGGTCGTCGGGCCGGGCCGCAGCGCACGCCGGGCGCTCGTCGGGTCGACGACCGTGACGGTGCGCATCGGGTACAGGTTCGCCGGCAGCGTCACGACCCGTGTGGCCGCGCCGACCGCGGCGGCGCCGACGACTGCCGCAGAGCCGGCAACGGTCGCGGCGCCGGCAAGGCGCAGGAAGTGTCGTCGGTCGACGGTCTGGTGGACCGATTCGCTGTCTGGAGACTGCCGGTCCTGCACCACCCTGTTCTACTACTGCGAGTACGGGTTGTCGTGCCGCAGGGCTCGGCGATTTGCACTATCGCCGTAGTAGAATTTCCAGCCGTGCCGACCCATACGATCGCCACGTTCGACGCCCGTCCGGCAGTCGACGATCTGTTCGCCGCCTCACCCGACCGACTGGCGCGACTCGCCGCCGCCGAGCGTGCGGCGACGATGCCGCTGCCGACGGCCGAACTGGAGGTGTGGCGCTACAGCCGCATCGACGAGTTCGACCCGAGCCGGTTGCGTCCCGCCGTGGTGCACACCACCGTGACCGGTGCCGAGTCGCTGCCCACCGATGCCGCGGCCGTCGAGCGTGTGCTCGCCGCGGTGACCGAGCACGATGTCTTCGACGTGCTCAGCGCGGCACTGCACACCACCGTGGCCGTCACCGTGCCGGCCGGCCGGGTGCTCGACCAGCCGATCATCGTCACCCACCACGTCGCCGGAGACGGTGTGGCCACGTTCCCGCGCCTCGTCGTGCACGCCGGTGCCGATAGCGAGTTCACGGTCGTCGAGCGGTTCGAGTCCGATCCGTCCAGCACGGCGGTCATCGTGCCGCGCCTCGTGCTGCACGCGTCGCAGGCGGCCCGTGTCAGTTACGTGGCCGTGAACCTGCTCGGCCGATCGGTGTGGCAACTCGGCCACCAGCAGGCGACCGGCGAGCGCGACTCCACCACGCTGCTCGCGACGGTGGCGCTCGGCGGCGATTACGCCCGTGTCCGCACCGATGCTCGGGTCGTCGGCCAGGGCGCGACGACGCGCCAGGTCGCGCTGTACTACGCCGACGGCACACAGATGCACGACTTCCGCACGCTGCAGGACCACGTCGCACCGCGCACCAACAGTGACCTGCTCTTCAAGGGGGCGGTGCAGGACCATGCCAAGAGCGTCTACACCGGGCTGATCCGGATCCGAGAGGATGCCAAGGGGTCGGCGGCCTTCCAGACCAACCGCAACCTCACGCTGTCGGAGGGGGCGTGGGCCGAGAGCGTGCCCAATCTCGACATCCGCACCAACGACGTCAAGTGCAGCCACGCCAGCACCGTCGGCCCGATCGACGACGATCAGCGCTTCTACCTCGAGAGCCGCGGCATCCACCCCGAGGTCGCCGAGCGGCTCGTCGTGCTGGGGTTCTTCGACGACGTGCTGTCGGCGCTCCCGGTCGGCGGACTGCGCGCCGATCTCCGCCAGCGGGTCGCCGCAAAGCTGGGGACGGCGAATGCCGGCGATGCCGCACCCACCCGGCTCGGAGGTGCGTCATGACCGTGCTGTGCCCGCTCACCGAGCTCGAGCCGTGCACTGCCCGGCGCTTCGAGGTCGACGGGCGCGCGGTGGCCGTCGTGCGGATCGACGACGACGTCTACGCCATCGGCGACACGTGCAGCCACGCGAACGTCTCGCTCAGCGAGGGCGAGGTGCGCTGCGACCAGCGCGAGATCGAGTGCTGGAAGCACGGCAGCTCGTTCAGCCTCGTCACCGGCATGCCGGACACCCTCCCCGCGACGCGGCCGGTACCGGTGTACGTGGCACGGGTTGTTGACGGCATGGTGCACGTCGACCTCGAGTCGACCGACGGAGGTGCGACAGCATGAGCACGCTCGAGATCAAGGGCCTCGTCGCCTCGGTGGCGGGCACGCGAATTCTGCACGGCATCGACCTCACCGTGCGCTCCGGCGAGGTGCACGCGATCATGGGCCCCAACGGCGCGGGCAAGAGCACCTTGTCGGCCGTGGTGATGGGCAAGCCCGGCTACGCCGTCGAGGCGGGTCAGGTGCTGCTCGACGGGGTCGACATGTTGGGCCTGCCGACGTGGCAGCGCGCCCAGGCGGGGTTGCACCTCGTGATGCAGTACCCGAGTGAGGTGCCGGGCGTGATGCTCGCCGACGTGATGGCCGAGGCCGTGTCGGCACGCGGAGGGTCGACCGACGGTCTGCAGGGCCGGCTCGAGGACGAGGCGGGCCGCATCGGTCTCGCCGCGGCGCTGCTCGAGCGGCCGCTCAACGTCGACCTGTCAGGTGGCGAGAAGAAGCGCAACGAGACGCTGCAATTGGCGGTGCTGGCACCGCGGTTCGCGATCCTCGACGAGCTCGACTCTGGGCTCGACATCGACGCGCTCCGCGACTGCGCCCGTCGCGTCGAGGCGCTCACCCACGGGTCCGACGGTGGTCTCGGTGTTGTTGCGATCACGCACTACAACCGTCTGCTCGAGGAACTGCACCCCGACCACGTGCACATCCTCGTCAAGGGCCGCATCGTCGAGTCGGGCGGGCCCGAGCTCGCCGACGTGCTCGAGCGCGACGGCTACGACGCCTTCCAGGGCTGACACGCCGCCGTCGACCGAACGGGGCCGCGGCCGATGTCTCGGTAGGACGACGAACGACGGAGGCGACCCGACGTGCGTCGGTCGCCCCCGTCGCCCCGGAACACCGGCGGTAGGGAGTCACCGCCGGTGAGGTGGTCTCGGGTCTACGTCACATCGACCGCAGGCGACGGATGCGCTCCTCGGTGCTGGGGTGGGTGCTGAACAGGCGGGCCATGCTCGACTGCCGACCGCTGCGCAGCTCGTTCAGCGGGTTGTGGATGTACGCCTGTGCCTGGGCGGGGGCGATCATCATCGGTGTGCGTGCGGCGAGTACCTCGATGCGCTCGAGCGCATCGGCCAAGGCGTTGCCGTTGCCGAGCAACTCGGCGGCGCCGCGATCGGCCTCGAACTCGCGCGACCGACTGATCGCCATCTGGATGAGCGACGCAGCGATCGGTGCGAGCAGCGAGGTGAGCAGCAGCGCGATCGGATTCGGGCGGTCCTCGTCGTCGCGCCCGCCGGCGAACATCGACGCGAACATCGCCATCTGGGCGATGTAGCTGATCGCCGTGGCCACTGCGGCGGCGACCGACCCGATGAGGATGTCGCGGTGCTTGACGTGCATCAGTTCGTGGGCCATCACGCCCTCGATCTCGTGGCGGGGCATGCTGCGCAGCAGGCCGCTCGTGGCGCACACCACGGCGTGGTTCGGGCCGCGCCCCGTCGCGAAGGCGTTCGGCTGCTCGCTCGGCGAGATCGCGACGCGGGGCATCGGCATGCCGGCACGCTGGGCGAGCGAGGCGACGATGTCGTAGAACTCGGGGGCGTCGCTGCGCTCGATGACCTTCGCCTTCGCCGAGGCGAGGGCGAGGCGGTCGCTGAACCAGTACGAGCCGCCCACCATCACGAGCGCCATCACGACGCCGATGGTGAACGAGCCGCTGCTGCCGCCGCCGATCGCGCCGGCGATGGCGATGATGAGCCCGCCGAGTGCTGCGAGCAGCACCGTGGTCTTCATGGTGTTCTTGAACATCACTGCTCCTGCTGTGGTGAGTGGTGGGTGGGGGACGAAGGGCTCGACGTGAGCCGAGCGGCCGGTGGTGAGAACGCGGTGTGCGGACGGTGAGAACCTGACGACGTCATGCTGCCTCCCGACGGCGGGCGATGGCCTTGCGCAGCTCCTCGACCCAGACGACCGAGCTGGCAACGGCCGTCGCGATCAGCCAGTGACCCAGGTCGATCGACGTGGTGTCGAAGAGGGTCTGCAGCGGTCTGACGTAGGTGACGCCGACCTGCAGCAGCGCGACACCGAGCAGCGAGAGCCACAGCCACCGGTTGGAGAGCGTGTCGCGGTGGAACACCGTGCGGGTGTCGTGCCGGGCGTTGAGGATGTTGAAGAACTGGAACATCACGAAGGTCGTGAACGCCAGTGTGCCGGCGGTCGGCTCGTCGGCCACGGCCAGCACCGCGAACGTACCGGCGGCCATCGTCAGTGCCGACAGTGTGATCGCCGACCACCGTGCCCGGGTGAGAATCGGCTCGGTGCGCGGTCTCGGCGAGCGACTCATCGCGTCGCCGTCGGCGCGGTCGACGCCCAGCGCCATGGCGGGCGGCCCGTCCATGATCAGGTTGACCCACAGGATCGCGATCGCCGAGAACGGCTTGCCGCCGGCAACGCCGAATGCTGCGGCAAGGAGGAACAGCAGCGCGAAGCCGAGGGTGGTGCTGAGCTGGAAGCGCACGAACTTGACGATGTTGGCGTAGATGGCGCGGCCGCGACGCACGGCCTCGACGATGGTCGAGAAGTTGTCGTCGGTGAGCACCATCGTGGCGGCTTCCTTGCTCACCTCTGTGCCGGTGATTCCCATCGCCACACCGATGTCGGCCTTCTTCAGCGCCGGTGCGTCGTTGACGCCGTCACCCGTCATCGCGACGACGCGGCCGGATCGCTGCATCGCACTGACGAGCCGCAACTTGTGCTCGGGAGCCACCCGGGCGAACACGGCGATGCTGTCGAGACGCCGGTCGAGCTCGTCGTCGTCGAGCAGGTCGAGCTCGGCGCCGGTGATGCTCTCGCCGACGAGGCCGAGCTGGCTGCCGATCGCGGTGGCGGTGGCGGCGTGGTCGCCGGTGATCATCCGTACCGAGATGCCGGCCCGGTGGGCAACGGCGATGGCCTCGCGGGCCTCGGGACGCGGTGGGTCGACGATGCCGGCCAGTGCCACCAGCGTCAGCCCGTCGACGAGGGTCGCCGGGTCGACGCCGGAACCGACGAACTCGTCCCAGGCCTCCGGAGTGAACTCGCGGACGGCGACCGCAAGGACGCGCAGGCCCTGCGAGGCCAGTCTGTGGTTGTGACCGAGCAGGTCGGCGCGCGCGGTGTCGATCGCCGCCCGCGCCCCCGAGTGGTCGATCACCGCGTCAGAGCGGTCGAGCAGCACGTCGGGGGCGCCCTTGGCGATCAGCCGTACAACGCGGTCACCCGAGTCGGTGACCATCTCGTGCACGGTCGCCATGTACTTGACCGCCGAGTCGAACGGCACCTCGGCGAGCCGGGGGTGCCGGGTGCGGATGTCGGCGATGTCGATGCCGCCCTTTGCGGCGAGTGCGACGAGCGCACCCTCGGTGGGGTCGCCGACCAGCGTCCAGTCACCGTCGGCCTCGCGCAGTTCGGCGTCGTTGCACAGGGCCATGGCGACCAACGCCGTGTCGATCGCGGTCCGCTCGTCGCCGGGTGCCGCTGCGATGGTGCCGTGCGGCGCGTAGCCCGTGCCGGTGACCGCGTGCGGCGTCAGCTGTGTCACGAGCTCGACGGCCGTCATCTCGTTGAGTGTCAGCGTGCCTGTCTTGTCGCTGCAGATGACGCTCGTGCAGCCCAGCGTCTCGACCGAGGCGAGCCGCTTCACGATCGCGTTGCGCCGCGCCATCGACGAGACGCCGAGTGCCAACGTCACGGCCGTGACGGCGGGCAGGCCCTCGGGAATCGCAGCGACGGCGAGGGCAACCGCAGTCAGCAACATGTCGGAGACCGACTCTCCACGGATGAGGCCGATCGCAGCAACGGCGGCGACGATGACCCCGGCGAGCTTGGCGAGGCCGTGCGCCAGACCGTCGAGCTGCACCTGCAGCGGCGTGCGCTCGGACTCGGTGCCGCGCAGCAGGCTCGCGATCCGGCCGATCTCGGTGGCCATGCCGGTCGACGTCACCAGGAACTCGCCGCGCCCACGGGTGACCTGCGTGTTCATGAACACCATGCACGAGCGGTCGCCGATACCGACGGCGTCGCGGTCGACCGCCTCGGTCGACTTCGACGACGGCTGGCTCTCGCCCGTGAGCGCCGCTTCCTCGACCTCCAGCGTCGAGGCGACGAGCAGGCGCCCATCGGCGGGCACCCGATCACCGGCCTCGACGATGACGATGTCGCCCGGCACGAGGTCGGCGGCGGCGACGTAATCGACCTGCCCGTCACGCCGCACCCGGGTACGGCTCACCAGCATCGTCCGCAGTGCCTCGAGCGAGCGCTCGGCACGGTTCTCCTGCACGAAGCCGATGACCGCGTTGAGCACGACCACGACCAGCACGACGGCGGGGGTCTTGACCTCGCCTGACACGACGAAGGCGACGACGGCTGCACCGAGGAGGATGAGGATCAACAGATCCTTGAACTGGGCGACGAAGCGACGCCACGCCGGCACCCGGTCGGCGGCAGCGAGTTCGTTGGGGCCGAACTTCGAGCGCCGCTGCACCGCCTGGTCGGCCGTCAGTCCCACGGCCGTGTCG
>JBMSSR010000127.1:0-8549 GCA_049424465.1 Ilumatobacteraceae bacterium | reverse complement strand
CTCTCGACCAGCTTCTTCACCCGACGCTCGATCCCAAGGCGCCGCGCAAGGTGATCGCCAAGGGCCTCCCGGCTTCGCCCGGCGCGGCGTCCGGCAAGGTCGTGTTCTCGGCCGACGATGCCGAGAAGCAGGCGCGCGGCGGCGAGAAGGTCGTCCTGGTGCGCAACGAGACCAGCCCCGAGGACATCCACGGCATGCAGGTCGCGCAGGGCATCCTCACCGCTCGCGGCGGCCTCGTCAGCCACGCCGCCGTCGTGGCCCGCGGTTGGGGCATCCCGGCCATCGTGGGCGCCGATGCGGTTCGCATCGAGGGCACGAAGTTCACCGTCGGCTCGCCCGGCGTCAAGCAGGGCGATGTCGTCAGCATCGACGGCTCGACCGGTGAGGTCATGCTGGGCGCCCTCAAGCTTGCGGCGGCCGAGCCGCCGGCCGAGTTCCACACCGTGCTCAAGTGGGCCGACCAGGTGCGCAAGGGCAAGCTCGCCGTGCGCGCCAACGCCGACAACGGCGTCGACGCCACCAAGGCGCGCGAGCTCGGCGCCGAGGGCATCGGCCTGTGCCGCACCGAGCACATGTTCCTCGAGGCCGACCGCCTGCCCGTCGTGCGCGAGATGATCCTCGCCAGCACGCCGGCCGAGGAGGATGCCGCGCTCGACAAGCTGCGCCTCGTGCAGCAGGCCGACTTCGAGGAGATCCTCCTCGCGATGGACGGCCTGCCGGTGACGGTCCGCCTGCTCGACCCGCCGCTGCACGAGTTCCTGCCGAGCGTCGAGGAGTTGCGCATCAAGAAGGCCACCAAGGGCCTCTCGAAGCGCGAGACCGCAGAGTTGAAGGCCGCCGAAGAGTGGTCCGAGCACAACCCGATGATCGGCACGCGTGGCGTGCGTCTCGGCGTGGTCAAGCCGGGGCTCTACGGCATGCAGGTGCGGGCGCTGCTCGCCGCTGCCGCTGCACTGCGCAAGAAGGGCAAGAACCCGATCGTCGAGGTGATGATCCCGCTGACGGTGACCCGTGACGAGCTCGCGCTGGCCCGTGGATGGGTGCAGGTCGAGATCGACCGGGCGACGAAGGGGATGAAGAACCCGCCGCACATCACGATCGGCACAATGGTCGAGACGCCGCGTGCGGCGATCTGTGCCGACGAGATCGCCGAGGAAGCAGACTTCTTCAGCTTCGGCACCAACGACCTCACGCAGATGACGTTCGGCTTCAGCCGTGACGACGTCGAGAGCCGCATGATGCCCGCGTACCTCGAGCAGGGCCTGCTCAAGCGCAACCCGTTCGAGACCATCGACCGCAACGGTGTCGGCGCCCTCGTCAAGGATGCGTCCCGCAAGGGACGCAGCGTCAAGAAGGGCCTCAAGCTCGGCGTCTGCGGCGAGCACGGCGGTGATCCCGAGAGCATCCAGTTGTTCTACGAAGCGGGCCTCGACTACGTCAGCTGCAGCCCGTTCCGCGTGCCGATCGCCCGCCTCGCTGCAGCGCAGGCCGTCATCGGCGGTGGCCGCACCGACACGAAGTGAGCGCGGTGCAGATCGTGCGGGCCGCCCAGCAGGGCGGCCGCACGTTCGCCGACATCCATGTCAGTGGATGGTGGTGGGCGGCGCTGCTCTGCATCATCGTCGCGCTGTTGCTCGTCGACCTGCTCGTCGTGCACCGTGAGGGGCACGAGGTGCTCACCCGCGAGGCGGCCATCGAGTCGGCGGCGTGGATCGGCGCCGGCCTGCTGTTCGGCATCGCGGTGCTGGTCGCGTTCGGCGGTGCCGCAGCAGGCGAGTACTACTCGGGCTACCTCATCGAGAAGAGCCTCAGCGTCGACAACGTGTTCGTGTGGGCGCTGATCCTCAGCTACTTCAGGGTGCCACCGAAGTACCAGCACCGGGTCCTGTTCTGGGGCATCTTCGGGGCACTCGTGATGCGGGCAGTGTTCATCTTCGCCGGTGTCGCACTGATCGAGCGGTTCACCTGGGTGCTGTACGTGTTCGGCGCCTTCCTGCTGTACACGGCGGCCAAGCTGGTGCTGTCGGGCGACGACCAGATGGATCCCGGCGAGAGCAAGTTCCTGCGGCTCGTCCGCCGGGTCGTGCCGATGTCGGACGGTCTCGACGGCCAGCGGCTGTTCACCCGCGTCGACGGCGTCCGCCTCGCGACCCCGCTGTTCGCGGTGCTGCTCCTCATCGAGGTCACCGACGTGCTCTTCGCTGTCGATTCGGTGCCTGCCGTGCTGGCGGTCAGCCGCGAGCAGTTCATCGTGTTCTCGTCGAATGCGTTCGCCATCCTCGGGCTGCGAGCGCTGTACTTCCTGCTCGCCGACATGCATGCCAGATTCAGTTACCTGCAGCAGGGTCTCTCGATCATCCTTGCGTTCGTCGGCATCAAGATGATCGTGCACGACTGGTACCACATCCCGACGTGGCTCTCGCTCGCCGTGATCGCCATCGTGCTCCTCGCGTCGATCGGGTTCTCGCTGCGCGTGTCGTCGCTGCCCGACACGATCGAGATCCCGGACGACGTCACACCGCCCGACCGCTGAGCCCGTTCCGGTCGGGCCGTTCGGCCGTGCGGGCGATCTTGGCTGCTTCGATAGGGTGCGGGCGGTATGGCGATCGTCGAAGAGGACCTCGAGCGACTCCGTTCGACCGCCGTGCTGTCCGATGTCGTGCAGCAGTACGTGGCGCTGCGCCGAGTCGGCCGCAACTGGGTCGGGCTGTGCCCGTTCCACGCCGAGAAGAGCGGCTCGTTCAACGTCCGTGACGAGACAGGGCGCTATCGGTGCTTCGGCTGCGGCGCGGCGGGTGACGTGTTCAAGTTCGTGCAGGAGATCGAGCACATCGACTTCGTCGCGGCAGTCGAGAAGCTGGCGGGGGCGAACGGCATCCAGTTGCGCTACACCACCGGTGGCGAGGGGCGCGACCGCCAACGGCGCAAGCAGCTGGTCGAGGCGATGGAGCGTGCTGTCGACTGGTACCACCAGCGTCTGCTCGACGACCCTGCGGCGCGGCCGGCACGCGACTACCTGCGAGCCCGCGGGCTGTCCGGCGAGACAGCACGCACGTTCCGGCTCGGCTGGGCACCCGACGACTGGGACGCGCTCGTGCGCGATCTGCGACTGCCGCCCGACGTCGCACGCGATACCGGCCTCGCGTTCACCAACAAGTCCGGTCGGCTGCAGGACGCGTTTCGCGGCCGTGTGATGTTCCCGATCTTCACCGACTCGGGCGAGCCGGTCGCCTTCGGCGGCCGCATCCTGCCCGGCAGTGCCGCTCCGGCGAAGTACAAGAACTCGAGCGAGACGCCCATCTACGCGAAGTCGAAGACGCTCTACGGCCTCAACTGGGTGAAGAACCAGGTCGTTGCTGCCGATCAAGTCATCGTGTGCGAGGGGTACACCGACGTGATCGGCTTCCACCGGGCGGGCGTGCAGCGCGCGGTCGCCACCTGTGGCACCGCATTGACCGAGGACCACGTCCGGCTGCTCAAGCGGTTTGCGTCGACGGTCGTCCTCGCCTTCGATGCCGATGCTGCGGGCCAGGGTGCCGCGCAACGCTTCTACGAGTGGGAGGAGCGCTATCAGGTGCAGGTGCGAGTTGCGCACTTCCCGGCGGGCAAGGACCCCGGCGACCTCAGCGTGTCCGACCCCGAGGCACTGCGCCAGGCCGTCGAGCGCGCCGAACCGTTCCTCGGCTTCCGGCTCAACCGTGTGCTCGCGTCCCGACCACTCCGCTCGCCCGAGGACCGTGCCCGCGTCGCCGGTGATGCGATGGCGATCGTCAACGAGCACCCGAACGGCAACGTCCGCACGCTGTATGCCGGTCAGGTCGCCGCACACGTCGGTCTGCCGGTCGCCGATCTCGTCAGCCTCGCCGCAAAGGGCTCGCGTGCGCCGGTGGTGCACGTTGCCCCTACCCGCCGCCCCGGGACGAGGGACAACGCCGAGTTCGCGGCCATCTCCTTGCTTGTCCAGGACTGGGACTCGATCGCGTCCTGGCTCGTCGAGGCGCTGTTCGCCGACGATGTCGCCCGCCGTGCATTCGTGGCGGTCGGCGAGTCGAACGGCTCGCTCGACGTGGCGCTCTCGCTCGCCGATCCCGATGCCCGCGAGTTCCTCGAGCGCGCGGCCGTGGCAGATCTCGACGCCGATCCGATCCGCGAGGCGTGCACGCTCATCGCCGCGGCGACACGTCGCGAGCTCGCCCGTCACCGTGTGACCGTGACCGATGACGACCTCGCGGCGTTCCGCGACATCCGACTGCTCCTCGAGCGGCTCGACGACCCCGCATCCGCAGAGAGCGCCGCGGACGGCTTGCTACAGTGGCTCTCAGAACTCACCGAGGAGACAGGTGAACCCCGCGACTGAAAACGGCAAGGTGCTGTCGCCGTACCCGATGGTGGACGACGACGAGTGGCAACTGCTGGTCGAACGCGGTCGCCGACTCGGCACGCTCCATGCCGACGACATCGCTCACGTGATGCGCGAGGTCGAGCTCACCGGTGACGTCCTGGTCGATCTCCACTCGATCCTCGACGGGCACGGCATTGCGATCGACGTCGGTGAGGACGAGCTGCACGACCTCACGCCACCCGAGGGCATCCCCCAGCCGGCGGTGCAGGCGGTCGACGAGGCAGAGGGGCTGTTGGCCCGCCGTCGCCGTCGGCGCACCGAGCGTGTTGCCGCCGAGCGGGCGATGGACGGCGCGACCGGCGACACCGTGCGGATGTACCTCAAGGAGATCGGACGCGTCGACCTGCTGGCGGCCGACGACGAGCGACGGCTCGCCACGGCGATCGTGCAGGGCAACGAGGCCGCCGTGACGCTGGACGAGGTGCACGGGGGGCGCGCCGCCGACCCCAGCGAGCAGCGTCGGCTCATCCGCACCGTGCAGGTCGGGCAGCGGGCGAAGAGCGAGCTGATCCAGGCCAACCTGCGGCTCGTGGTCAGTATCGCCAAGCGGTACAGCGGACGAGGGATGCAGTTCCTCGACCTCATCCAGGAGGGCAACCTCGGACTGATGCGCGCGGTCGACAAGTTCGACCACACGAAGGGCTTCAAGTTCTCGACGTACGCGACATGGTGGATCCGGCAGGCCATCACGCGCAGCATCGCCGACCAGGCGCGCACCATCCGCATCCCCGTGCACATGGTCGAGAGCATGAACCGTGTCCTGCGCACACAGCGACAGATGCAGCAGGAGCTCGAGCGTGACCCGACCATCGACGAGCTCGCGGCGCGCTGTGCCAGCACGCCCGACCGGATCAAGGAGATCCTGCGCATCGCCGTCGACCCGCTGTCGCTCGACATGCCGATGGGCGAGGACGAGGACGCGAACCTCGCCGAGTTCATCCCCGATGCGACCGGTCGCTCGCCCGAGGACGAGAGCACGCGCACGATGCTCGTCGATGCCCTGCGCAAGGCGCTCGGCGAGTTGACCGAGCGCGAGCAGGAGATCGTCAGCATGCGCTTCGGCCTCACCGACGGTCAGCCGAAGACACTCGAGGACGTCGGCCGCGAGTTCGGCGTCACCCGCGAGCGAGTGCGCCAGATCGAGGCCAAGACGCTGGCCAAGCTGCGCCACCCGATGCGCAGCCAGCCGCTGCGGGCCTTCCTCGAGGACGCCTGACCCTGCGGGCGGGCGAGTGGGTCGTCCGGTTGCGGGCAGGAGGAGTCGCCGGCGAGGTCGGTTGCTATCCTCTGGGGGCCGGTCCGAGATAGCTCAGTAGGCAGAGCAGCTGACTGTTAATCAGCGGGTCGCAGGTTCGAGCCCTGCTCTCGGAGCCACACACAGCCCGCCTCGTGCGGGCTGTGGCGCTTTTCGGGCGCACCCGGGGCGGTAGCTCAGTGGTCAGAGCAGGGGACTCATAATCCCTGGGTCGTGGGTTCGATACCCACCCGCCCCACCAGCCTGCCGCGGTCCCGGCACCGCAGGCGTGGCGCGGTCACGCGTGGGCCGTCCCGGTGCGTAGAGGGGTCATCATGACCACGAAACGAGCACCGATGTCGCACCCGACCACCAACCCGACCAGCGCCCAGACGCACGTCCCCGAGACCGCAGACACCGGCACCGACCCGGTCACGGTCGACCTCTCACGGGCCGACACCACCCGCATCGCGATGACGGTCGACTCGATCGGCCACCGCATCACCGGCCTCACCGTGCACGGCAGCCACCACCTGGACCTGCCCCTCATGTCGGAGATCCTGCCGGGGCTCTGGATGGGTGGGTGCGAGGACGGCGTGCCCCTGCCGTGGTTCATCGACCACGTCGTGTCGATGTACCCGTGGGAGCGGTATGCCGAGCACGACGGCGTCGGCACGATGGTCGACTTCCCCATGTACGACATGCGCGGCTACGTGAACGATGAGCTGGTGCTGCGTGCAGCGAGGGTCGTCAACGAACTCCGTGCCGAGGGCACGGTGCTGGTGCACTGCCAGGCCGGGCTCAACCGGTCGGGCATCGTGACGGCGACGGCGCTCATCCTCGAGGGCTGGGACCCGGCGGGCGCGATCGCCCACCTCCGCCAGCGCCGGGGCGAGGCCGTGCTCTGCAACCCGGACTTCGAGTCGTGGCTGCTCGGCCTCGAGCCCGGGCGGTCGGTGGCCTGACCGGGAACGGCCGGTCCGGCCCGGCGCTGCCGTTCGAAGCCCGACGTCACTCGACCCCTCGATCGTGCCGCTGGGACGCGGGCGGCCGCCAGTGACGTCCGACTAGAATTATGGGATGCGCCAGCGCCTCCTCCACCGTGCCGTTGCCCGCCTCCTGACCGTCGTCGCGGTCTGCGTCGCCGCTGTCGGTGTCGCCGCCGTGCCGGCCCAGGCCCGCCCGCTCAGCGAGCACGATCGAATCGTGGCGTTCTGGACCAACGAGCGAGTCGCCAAGGCCGTGCCCCGCGACTTCGTCTTCGATGCGTCGACGCAGCACTTCGTACAGATGGGCAAGCCGGGTGGTGGCGGTGGCGGCGGTGGCGGGAGCACCACCACGGTGCTCGGCGCGAGCTGGATCAAGGGTGGCGCGGTGCTGTCGGCCAGCGGCAAGGTGCTGTTCGCGATGGGCTCGTCGTACTACGTGTGCTCGGCCGCCGTCGTGACCGACAACAAGTCGACCCGGTCGATCATCCTCACCGCCGGGCACTGCGTGTGGGATCCGGCCACGGGCTTCGCCACCAACTGGATGTTCATCCCCGACTACGACTCGAATCCCGTCGGCCTCGACCGCAGCGGCACGTTCTGCGCCAGCACGACGTACGGCTGCTGGACTGCGTCGTCCCTGGTCGTCTCCAACACCTTCGCCTCGGAGTCGGGATTCACGACCACTGCGACACAGCACGACTACGCGTTCGCAGTGGTCGGAGGTGGCGGCAAGAGCGGTACCGCGCAGTTGGATGCAACGGTTGGCTCGTTCGCCATCTCGTACACCGCCCGGACGTCGGGCACCGATTCGTATCTGTTCGGCTACCCCGCGTCGCAGAAGTACAAGGGCAAGGACCTGACGTACTCGCGGGGCCCATTGGGGTTCGATCCCAACACGTCGAACACGACGTACCGCGTCGCGTCCGACATGACCGGTGGGTGCTCCGGCGGCCCGTGGTTCAGCAGCTTTGACGAGACGACGGGTTCGGGCACGCTGATGTCGGTCAACAGCTACGGGTACTCGGGTGTCACGGCGCTGCACGGTCCGATCCTGAACACGGAGACGTCCAACATGTTCACCGCAGCGACGAACGCGACCGTCAACACCCGCTACGGCGCGTAGTGAACGCCGAGCCGTCGCCCGCCGTGGTGCGCTGCGTCGACGGGAACCATGTCGGCGGGACGCCGGCCGGGCCGTCGACGGCTGCCTGCGAATCGTGCGGGACACCCCACGCGCGGGTCTGGTCGACGCCGCAGGGTGCGGCACGGCTGTGCCCGCCGTGTGCCACGTTGCACGGCCTCGGCTGCCCCTAGGGGTGCAGCGCCCACCCGACGTGCCGGTCGGTCACGAGTCGATGCCGTCGGCGTCGTGCTCGAGCTGGTCGATGAGCGCGTCGACATCAGCATCCTCACCGCCGACGAGCCACACGGCGATCTCGTCGTCCTCGTCCTCGGCATCGTCGTTGAACCACGGCACGAGCGCCGAGACCGAGTAGCGGTCGACGGTGATCTCGTCGTCGTCCTCGCCGACCTCGGCGACGAAGACCAGCTCGACCTCTGCATCGGGCGGTTGGTCGCTGAGCATGTCGATGAGTTCGCGGACCTTCATGGTCGAGGCACCTCCGTCAGTCGCCGAGCCACGAGTCGGACCGTTCGAGCAGGAACAGGCTGACGTCGCGGCACCGGTCGAGCGTGTCACAGAACTTCTTGTCGTCGCCGAGGAAGACGTCGGCGAGGTCGATGGGGATGCGGGCCACGAGCGACAGGCTGCGCTCGGGCGCATCGGTGACGCTGGCGAACGAGTCGATGGCGGACACCTCGACCGGGAGGTCGATGCCGCCGATGCCGGCGAGCTCGGTGGCCAGCACGAGCAGGTCGGGGGGATGGGGGAGCGGCGGCAGGGTCCAGGTGAAGATGAGCGGGA
>JBMSSR010000126.1:0-8553 GCA_049424465.1 Ilumatobacteraceae bacterium | reverse complement strand
CGAGTGCATCATGTGCGAGGGCTGTGTCGACATCTGCCCGTGGAAGTGCATCCACATGGTCTCGCCCGATGCGATCGCCGAGTCGCAGGGCACCGAACGGCCGGGCCTCGATCCCAGCGACAACGTGCTGTTCATCATCGACGACGACATCTGCACCCGCTGCCAGCTGTGCGTCGACCGTTGCCCGACCGGTGTCATCATCCTCGGCAAGGCCGGCACTCCCGACCAGGGCGGCGACCCGCACACCCGCACCAACAACCACGGCTACGGCTACGGCATGCGCTTCTAGCGGCAGCCGGCCACCACTTCGACGCACGACCCAGAGGACCACACAGGAACAGCAATGGCGAAGATCATCGACGACACTCCCCGCCCCACGCTGAAGGACCGCGCGTCCAAGCTCACCGAGGGTGTGCAGGGCAGCCAGGCCTGGAACAGCATCTTCCGGCCGGGCAGCATCTTCCGCAAGGGCTACACCGACAGCCCGCGCAACCGCAGCTACGTCATCATGAACTCGGTGCTCTACCACCTGCACCCGGTGAAGGTGAAGCGTCACGCCGTCAAGGTCAGCTACACGCTCTGCCTCGGCGGCCTCAGCTTCTTCCTCTTCATCCTGCTGACGGTCACCGGCATCTTCCTGATGTTCTTCTACCGACCGACCGCCACGCAGGCGTGGGACGACATCTCGAACCTGCAGACCTCGGTGGCGTTCGGATTACTTGTCCGCAACATGCACCGATGGGGTGCACACCTCATGGTGCTCAGCGTGTTCCTCCACATGGCGCGCGTCTTCTACCACGGTGCCTACAAGCCTCCCCGCGAGTTCAACTGGGTCATCGGCGTGGTGCTGTTGATGCTCACCCTGCTGCTGTCGTTCACCGGCTACCTGCTGCCGTGGGACCAGCTGGCACTGTGGGCCGTGACGGTGGGTACCAACATGATGGGCTACACCCCGGTGCTCGGCGAGAAGGTGCGGTTCGTGCTGCTCGGCGGCAAGGAGATCTCCGGCGACACGCTCATCCGCTGGTACGTGCTGCACGTGCTGATGCTGCCCTTCGTGATCGTGATCTTCATGGCTATCCACTTCTGGCGCGTCCGCAAGGACGGCGGCATCTCGGGTCCCCTCTGAGACAGAGCGACGGAGTACTTCGATGACGGAAATCCCCGAACACCTCCTCAAGCGGGCCCAGGCCGCGCGCGAGAAGGCCGCCGACAGTGCCGCACCCGCCGACTCGGGCGCGGCTGCCGGCGAGCCTGCTGGCGACCCGCGCATTCCCGCGCACCTGCTCGAGCGCAGCAAGGCCCGCAAGGCACAGGCTGATGGCGGTGCCGGTGGCGCCGTGGCAGTGCAGGACAAGGTCGCCGGCGTGGTGGCTGCCGCACCGGCCGGCGGCGGTCTGCCCGTGGGCGCCGGCCCGGGTGGCCACACCCAGCGCCTGCTCACGGTCGTCAAGAGCGGCTCGATCCAGGACGTCAAGTCGGCCCCGACCGACAAGGTGCACACCTGGCCGCACCTGCTCGCCGCAGAGTTCGTCGCCGCACTGGCGTGCATGTCGTTCACGTTCTTCTTCAGCATCTGGGTCAATGCCCCACTGCTGCAGCAGGCCAACATCAACCGCACGCCGAACCCGTCGAAGGCCCCGTGGTACTTCCTCGGCCTGCAGGAACTGCTGACGATGTTCCACCCGATGATCGCCGGCGTGACCATCCCCGGTGTCGGACTCATCGTGCTGATCTTCGCCCCGTTCATCGACAAGAACCCGTCGAACAAGCCCGAGGATCGCAAGTTCGCCACGTCGCTCATGACGGTGCACCTGATGTTCTGGGCAGTGCTCGTCATCATCGGCTCGTTCTTCCGTGGCCCCGGCTTCAACTTCACGCTCCCGTGGCGTGACGGCATCTTCTTCGAACTGTGAGGAACCAGTACCGATGAGTTCTGCAGCCATCATCGCCATCGCAGTCGCCGCCGTCGTGGTGCTCGCGGCGGTCGTGCTCGTCACGGCGTCGCGTCGCAGCGACGTCCGCGGCGCAGGCGCCCTCAGCGCCGAGACGCGCCGCCGCGACACCGGCAGCGACCAGGCGGTCGCACCGGCCACCGGCCGCGAGGTCGAGCGTGCGGCCTCGGCGGCTCGCACCGCCGTCGCCACCGTCGAGTCGGCGCCGCCCGCCGTCTGGACGGCGCCGGACCCCGACGAGATCGGTGTCAACCG
Organism: Ilumatobacteraceae bacterium; assembly: GCA_049424465.1. GTDB lineage: Bacteria > Actinomycetota > Acidimicrobiia > Acidimicrobiales > Ilumatobacteraceae > UBA668. The sequence continues at coordinate 6,343 of JBMSSR010000126.1, read as the reverse complement.
CCGCCAGTTCCTCAACCGTGCCTCCATCGGCCTGATGGGCGCCGGCCTCGGCACGTTCGCCGCCGCCGGCTTCGTCGGCTTCCTGTGGCCGACTGCGGCGCCGGTGTTCGGTGGCAAGGTCAACGTGGGCAAGCTCGACGACATCCTGTCGTCGATCCGCTCGAACGGCGGGTTCTTCTACTCGTCGGCAGCCCGCTCGTACCTCACCGTGTACCCGTCGGAGGCGCTGCCGAAGGCCAAGGGTGTCAAGGAGTACGGCCCGGTGCTGGGCAGCCTGTCGAGCGGCATCGTCGCCTCGTACCAGAAGTGCCCGCACCTCGGTTGCCGTGTGCCCGAGTGCAAGAGCAGCCAGTGGTTCGAGTGCCCGTGCCACGGCTCGCAGTACAACCGGGTCGGCGAGAAGAAGGCTGGCCCCGCCCCGCGCGGCATGGACCACTTCGCCGTCACCGTGTCGCCGTCGGGCGACGTCGTCGTCGATACCTCGATCGTGGTGCCGGGCGTGCCGATCGGCACCAACACCACCGGCCAGGAGGCCGAGGGCCCGCACTGCATCACCGGTGGTACAGGAGGCCACTGATGCTCGCACTCAACTCCACCGCAATCGGCTGGGTCATCTTCGTCGTCATCACCGTCGGCTGGATCGCCTACTACATCCTCAACAACCGCAGTGCCCGCAACGAGCTGGGCTCCGAGGTCGAGATGGCTCCCAACCGGAAGCCGTACTACGACGACGAGGTCCTCGAGGGTCCGCGGCTCGAGCGCATGCAGCTGCTCGGCGTGCTGCTGCTCTTCACGATGGTCATCGGCCTGCCCCTCTACTGGGTGCTCGAGCCCGCCCGGCAGTCGGGCGCAGTGGCGCAGAAGGACGAGACCTTCATCAACTGGGGCTCGCAGTTGTTCCAGACCACGGGCAACGGCGGCTTCAACTGCGCCGGCTGCCACGGCGGCATGAAGGCCACCGGTGGTGTGGCGGCGTACGCCGTCACCGACAACCGCACGGGTGAGGTGAAGGCGGTCAACTGGATGGCCCCGGCACTCGACACGGTGTTCTACCGGTTCAGCAAGGAAGAGGTCCGGTTCATCCTCAACTATGGACGTCCGTTCTCGCCGATGGCGGCGTGGGGGGCGCCCGGTGGTGGACCGATGACCGAGCAGAACATCGAGACGATCCTGCACTACCTGCAGTCGATCCAGCAGCAGCCCGAGGGCTGCCTCGGCGACGTCGCGTTCGTCAAGGATGCCGACCCCTACGTGTGTGAGGGCGGCACCGTGCCGGCAGCGACGCGCGATGCAATCGACGCGGCAGTGGCGACGTATCTCGAGGGTCACCCGGGCGCGAGCCGCGGCGAGGCCCTGTTCAACCTCGACCTGGCCAGCGGTGCCTACAGCTGCGCCCGCTGCCACACGCAGGGCTGGAGCTACGGCGATCCCGGTGTCACCGGCCAGGGCGCCTTCGGCTGGAACCTCACCGGCGGCTCGACCGCCGCACACTTCCCGAACGAGGCCGACATGATCTCGTTCATCAAGTCGGGCTCGTCGTACGGCAAGAAGTACGGCGTGCAGAGTCAGGGTTCGGGTCGCATGCCCGGCTTCGGCCACCTGCTCACCGACGAGGACATCAAGGCCATCGTCGAATACGTCCGGAGTCTCTGAGATGAACGCACTGCTCGCCATCAACTGGGAGCCCGAGCTCCGCGGCATCCTCATCGTCATCATCTCGGTGTCGGTGCTCTGCGGCAGCGTCTATCTCATCCTCGGCACCAACATGGGTGCCCGCCTCGGCTTCCTGGTGGCGCTCACCGGTCTCGCCGGCTGGATGTTCATCATGGGCGCGATCTGGTGGACCTACGGCAAGGGCCTGCTCGGCCCCGACCCGTCGTGGAAGCCGGTCGCCGGTGAGACGATCATCCGCGAGCCACGGGCGCTCAGCGAGGTCGGCATCCTCGAGGCGCCGATCGAGGTCACCGGTGACGCCGTCTCCGACGCGGCAACGGTGCAGGCGGCGCTGCAGGACGACGGATGGAACAAGCTCGACGCAGCGCTGGCCGCGTTCCAGCAGGCGGGCTCGGCCGGCACGGTGCTGATGGAGGAGTCGAAGGCGTTCAAGGCCGGCGAGTTCGCCGTCGTCAACGTCTACGACAAGGGTGGCGAGCGCTGGCCCACGCTGTGGGGCGATCGCATCGACTTCCTCGCCTTCTTCCACGAGCCGCGCTTCGCGGTGGTCGAGGTGGCACCGCTGGTTCCGCAGCGCACCGAACCAGGTCGTGCACCCGCCCGCGCCATCATCGACACGACACGGTCGCACGAGTACGTGTACATGGTGCGCGACCTCGGTCACCGTCGCCTGCCGGCGGCGATCATCACCATCTCGTCGCTCATCCTGTTCCTCGTGCTGTGCGGCCTGCTGCACCGCCGCGACCGCTTCGTCGCCGCCAACCGTGCGGCGAAGGCACTGCCGGCGAAGGCCTGACACATGGGCCAGTACCTCCCGGTCGTCCTGTTGCTGGTGCTGGCGGCACTGTTCGGGGGATTGAGTTTCGCTGCGTCGGGTCTGCTCGCGCCGCGACGTCCGTCGGCTGCCAAGCAGGCGCCGTACGAGTGCGGCATCGTGCCGAGCCGCGAACCACCGGAACGATTCCCCGTCACGTTCTACGTCGTGGCGATGCTGTTCATCATGTTCGACATCGAGCTGATCTTCATCTACCCGTTCGCCGTCGACCGTGCGTTCCTCGGGGCGTACGCGCTCTGGGAGATGATCGCGTTCAGCGTGGTGTTCTTCTTCGCCTTCGTCTATGTCGTTGCCCGCGGAGCGCTCGACTGGGGCCCGGTCAAGCGTCAGGTGCGTCTCAGCGACAGCGGCGTGGTGTCGGCGAGTCGCACGTCGTCGAGCACCATCCGTCGCGTCGGCCTCGAGGGCCGTCCGGCCGACGGGGAAGCGGCATGAGTTTCGTCGCCGACCTTCAGGAGAACGGCTTCGGGGCCATCCCGCACAACGCGCTCACTGCGCGTCTCGAAGACCTCGTCAACTGGTCGCGTAGTCGCAGTTCGTGGGCGGCATCGTTCGGCCTCGCGTGCTGCGCCATCGAGATGATGGCAACAGGGGCTGCGCACTACGACCTCAGCCGGTTCGGCATGGAGGTCTTCCGGGCGTCGCCGCGGCAGGCCGACATCATGATCGTCGCCGGACGTGTCAGCCAGAAGATGGCGCCGGTGCTGCGTCAGGTGTACGACCAGATGATGGAGCCCAAGTGGGTCATCAGCATGGGCGTGTGTGCCAGCAGCGGTGGCATGTTCAACAACTACGCGATCGTCCAGGGCGTCGACCAGGTCGTGCCCGTCGACGTCTACGCACCGGGGTGCCCCCCGACGCCCGAGACGTTGATCCACGCCATCGAGACGCTGCACCAGCTCATCGAGGACGGCCAGTTGCTGCGCCGCCGCGCCGCCAACGGTGGTGGCGCCGGGGTGCACATCGAGGAGATCGCCGGCACGCAGCCGGTACCCGTCGAGCTCGGAGCACGCTGACCGATGACGAGCGACACACCGCCCACCGACGCGCCCGCCGCGCCCGAGCAGCCGACCCGGTTCGGGGTCCCGCTCTCCGAGAGCTGCGGCCAGGCCGTGCTGCATCCGAGCCGGGCCCAGTACGCCGCACTCGTGCGCACACTGCTCGACGAGACCTTCACCACGTGCTCCGACCTCACGGCGGTCGACTACCTGTTGCACATGCAGCGTGCGCTCCCCGCCGGCGTGACCGCCGAACGCTTCGAGGTCGTCGTCAACCTGCTCAGCATCGAGCGTCGCGAGCGCGTGCGCATCCGCGTGCAGGTACCCGAGAGCGACCCGTCGGTGGCGACGCTGTTCGACATGTTCCCGGGCACCGAGGCGATGGAGCGTGAGGTGTTCGACATGTTCGGTATCTCGTTCACCGACCACCCCGACCTCACCCGCATCCTGATGCCGGAGGACTGGGACGGTCACCCGTTGCGCAAGGACTACGACCAGGGCCGCATCCCGGTGCAGTTCACCGACGACTTTGCTGCGAGGGCACCGCGATGAGCAGCGACATCGTCGACGTCATCCGGTCGGGCAACGAGCCGGCCCAGGGCCTCCGCCCGCGCAGCGAGCTGACCGCCCGCGAACTGCTGCGCGAGGTCGGATCGGTACTGCGCATGAGCGAGGCAGAGGCGGCCAAGCTGGGCGAGATCCCGGCCGACCCTGCCGACGACCAGACCATGATCATCAACATGGGGCCGCAGCACCCCAGCACGCACGGCGTGCTGCGCCTCATGCTCGAGCTGCAGGGTGAGACGGTGCTGCGGTGCAAGCCGATCATCGGCTACCTGCACACGGGCATGGAGAAGACGGGCGAGTCGCTGACCTACATGCAGGGCGGCACCAACGTCACCCGCATGGACTACCTCAGCCCGCTCAACAACGAGCTCGTGTTCTCGATGGCGGTCGAGAAGCTGCTCGGCATCGAGGGCGATCTGCCCGAGCGAGCGGTGTGGATGCGCATGCTGCTCAGCGAGCTGAACCGCATGAGCAGCCACCTGCTGTTCCTCGCCACCAACGGCATGGACATCGGCGCGGTCAGCATGATGATCTACGGCTGGCGCGAGCGCGAGCAGGTGCTGCGCTTCTTCCAGAAGGTCACCGGCCTGCGGATGAACCACAACTTCATCCGCCCCGGCGGTGTTGCCGCCGACCTGCCCGCCGGCTGGCGCGACGACGTGCTCGAGCTGCTCGAGATCATCCCCGAGCGCCTCGACGAGTACGACATCCTCATGACCGGCCAGCCCATCTGGCGCGAGCGCCTGCAGGGTGTCGGGGTCATCACGGCCGAGGAGGCCCTGGCGCTCGGCGCCACCGGCCCCATCCTGCGCAGCACGGGTGTGGCGTGGGACCTGCGCCGCGACATGCCGTACCTCCGCTATCCCGAGGTCGAGTTCGACGTCGTGGTCGGCAGCTACGGCGACGCATTCGACCGGTATGCCATCCGGCTCAACGAGATCCGCGAGAGCATGCGCATCGTGCGCCAGATCCTCGACCGCATGCCGTCGGGCGACTACCGCATCCAGAACAAGAAGGTCACGCCGCCGCCGCGCGCTCGCATCGACGAGAGCATGGAGGCCCTGATCCATCACTTCAAGATCTTCACCGAGGGCTTCAAGGTGCCCGAGGGCGAGGTCTACGTGGCGATCGAGAGCCCGCGTGGCGAGATCGGCTGCTACATCGCGTCCGACGGCAGCAGCACGCCGTACCGCATGCACGTGCGTGCCCCATCGTTCGTCAACATCCAGTGCCTGCCGCACATGATGCGCGGGGGACTCGTCGCCGACGCCGTCGCCGTCATCTCGTCGGTCGACCCGGTGCTCGGAGAGGTGGATCGATAGCAATGTCCCGGCTCAACGAGGCCAACGTGCAGCTCGCACGCGAGATCATCAGCCGCTACCCGCAGGCGCGCTCGGCCACCATCCCGCTGCTGCACCTGTCGCAGCAGCAGAACGGGTACGTCACCAACGACGCGATCGCGCACATCGCCGAGCTCGTCGGCGCGACTGCTGCCGAGGTGCTCGGTACGTGCACGTTCTACGAGATGTTCAAGATGGAGCCGGTCGGCACCTACCTCATCAACATCTGCGGCACGATGAGCTGTGCGTTGATGGGGGCGGGCGAACTGCTGCACCGCGCCGAGCACACCCTCGGTGTCAAGGTGGGTGGCACCACCGACGACGGCATGTTCACGCTCGAGCAGGCCGAGTGCCAGGCGGCGTGCACCGAGGCCCCGTGCCTGCAGGTCAACTACCGGCACCGCTACCGCGTCACACCCGACCAGCTCGACCAGTTGATCGACGACCTCCGCAACGGCCGTCTCGCCGACGAGGTGCCGGTCCACGGCACGGTGGCGCGGGTTCGTCAGCACATCCCGGTCGACCGTGCCGTCGGCGCGGTACCGCCCGACGAGGTCGACGGCGCGCCGGCATGGATGCAGGGGGCAGCACAGTGAGCGCCTATCCGTGGGCACCCGGCTACCTCGATGACGGTGACCGGCCGAAGATCGTCACGTCCCGGTTCCACCTCGAGGACGGCCACACGCTCGAGCGCTACCTCGCCACGGGTGGCTATGACGGGCTGCGCGCCGCGCTCGGCCGTGCACCGTCGGCCGTGCACGACGAGGTCAAGACCGCCAATGTGCTCGGGCGCGGTGGCGCCGGCTTCCCGGCGGGCACCAAGTGGGGCCTCACCCCGGCCAACGTCTGGCCGCGCTATCTCGTCGTCAACGGTGACGAGAGCGAGCCGGGCACCTACAAGGACCGCCTGCTCATGGAGCGCGATCCGC
>JBMSSR010000125.1:0-8593 GCA_049424465.1 Ilumatobacteraceae bacterium | reverse complement strand
TGCTCGACAAGGGCCTCGACCCGGCGCGTCTGCCACCCGGCCAGTACCTCACCGATCGGTTCCCGGTGCTGCACGTCGGCGACGTTCCCTCGTATGCGCCCGGCGAGTGGAACCTCACGGTGGGTGGACTCGTCGAGCAGCCGTTCACGATCGGCTACGACGAACTCGTCGCGATGCCGTCGGTCTCGTTCACCGTCGATATCCACTGCGTCACCAAGTGGAGCAAGTTCGACATGATCTGGACGGGTGTGCGCGTGCGCGACCTGCTCGAGCGTGCCGGTCTGCGGCCCGGGGCGAGTCACGTGATGGAGCACGCCGAGTACGGCTACACCACGAACCTGCCGCTCGCCGACATCACCACCGACGAGGCGATCGTCGCGTACGCCTACGAGGGCGAACCGATCGAGCCCATCCACGGTGGGCCGGTTCGCATCGTGGTGCCGCACCTGTATTTCTGGAAGAGCGCCAAGTGGGTGCGTGGCCTCGAGGTTCGCGACAGCGATGCCCCCGGCTTCTGGGAGCGCAACGGCTACCACATGTACGGCGACCCCTTCCGCGAACAGCGCCACTGGGGCGACTGAGCCTGCGGTGGGCTGACTCGATGCGGACCTTCCACCGTGTGATTGCGATCTCGCTGCTGGTCGGCGCGGCGACCGCATGCGGGTCCTCGGACGGCGCCGCGGTCCCATCGTGCAACGCGCCGACCGATCGGGTTGCCCGAGTGGGAGAGTGCACGATCGTCGACTGGGACGTGCTTGGCGTACACGACGACTCGATCGAGCTCGAGTACTACGTCAACGAACCCGGCTGCTCGCTCGAACTCGATCGCGTCGACGTCGCCGAGACCGACGAGTCGGTCACGCTGACGGTCGTCGTCGGCTACGCCGGTGGGGAGGGGTGGTCATGCCCGACCGCGTACGCGTCGCGCACGACCACCGTGTCGCTGGCCGAGCCGCTCGGCGCAAGGTCGTTGCTTGGCTGCCGCCCCGAGGTGACATTCGTGCCGAAGGGCGGCTACAACGATCCCGAGCCGCGGGATCCGTCGATCGACTGCACGCCGCAGGGGTGAGTCACCGCGACCTCAGCGGTTGGTGACGAGGAACGCAAGGGCGATCAGGGCGATGGCGCCGACGATCAGCGTCAGCCGAAAGCCGAGCGTGATCCGGGTCTGATGACGTGCGCCACTCTTGGGTGTCGATGCGGCGAAGCGGAGTCGGTCGACGGCGCCCTCGAACGTGAGGCCGCTCGACTGCGGAGCGTTCTCCCAGTCCAGGGGTTCGCGTTCCATGGGGTCATTCTTCACTGTCGTCGAGGTGGGCCGACCATTCCTCCGCATCGGCGCAGATCGGCTCGCCGGTGATCTACGGTGCGCACATGATCCTCACGTCGCTCGACGCGGTGGCGCCCGAACAGGTCGCCGACCACACAGGATGGGCACCCAAGCCCGAGGGACTGTGCCGCGGTGAAATCTGCGTGCCGGCCCCCGGCTCGCTGCGCGCCGACGGCACGGTCGATGTCGAGGTGATGGCCGATCGCCTCGGCATGCCGGTGGTGCACGACGCGGTGCACGGGGTCTGGTCCGTCGGTCCCGCCACGTTGGGGGGCCGGGCGCTCGCGACTGCGGTAGCCGCCGACCCCGAGTTGATCACGCGCGACGGCAACCCGTTCCGCCTCAGCGCACTGCACGGCCGCAAGGTGTTGCTCGTCGCCTGGGCCAGTTATTGAGGCTGCAGGACGAGCCTGCCAGGTTGGCAGGCGCTGCACGCAGAACTCGAGGGCTCGGGGCTGACGGTCGTCACCGTGGCGCTCGATGTCGAGCCGACGCACACGTACAAGTGGATCGATGCCGCGTCGTCGACTCACCCGTCGTTGATCGACACGATGCACGTCACCGACGAGCTGTTCGGCTTCGTCAACATCCCGATGGCCGTGTGGATCGACGAGGCCGGCACCATCGTGCGCCCTGCGGAGGGAGCGTCCATCGAGCGCAGTCGTCTGCGTGACATGGAGATCCCCGAGGGGCTCCCCGAGCGGATGGACCGCATGCTCCGCGAGGTGAAGGAGATCCCCGACGTGAGTGAGGCCTACCGTGCGGCGGTCGTCGACTGGGCGCACCGTGGCGCTGCGTCACCGTTCGTGCTGTCGCCCGACGAGGTGGTCGCCCGGTCGCAGCCGCGTGGTGGCGATGAGGCTCGTGCCGCTGCGTGCTTCGAGCTCGGCGAGCACCTCCGCCGCACCGCTGGGGCCGATGCAGCAGTGCCGTGGTGGCGGGAGGCGCACCGCCTGTACCCGTCGAACTGGACGTACAAGCGGCAGGCCTGGACGCTCGTCACGACACCCGAGGGATCCGAGGACAACGATCTGGTGCAGGGGCCGAACGACGTGTACGACGGCAACTGGCTCGACGACGTCATCGCCAGCGGTGGAGGCCGGGCCTACACCGTCCTCCCGCATCTCTGAGCGGCCGTTCGCGCCGCGCAGTCGTTCCGCCGCACTCGACTCGTCGCTCCCGTAGCGTGACGCGCATGACACTGGCGTACGAATGGCGGGGAACCTTCTCGAACGAGGAGGTCAACGCGCTGCATGCGGCGGCGTTCGGAACCCGCGTCTTCACGGCCGACGAGTGGAACTGGGTGGCGCTGACCGCGCAGCACAGCCTCGGGTGGGTCGTGGCGCGCGATGCCGAGCGGCTCGTGGGCTTCGTGAACGTGGTCTGGGACGGCCTGGTGCACGCCTGGATCCAGGACGTGATGGTGGATCCAGGCGACCACCGACGCGGCATCGGCCGCGTGCTGGTGCACGAGGCTGCTGCGGGTGCCCGCGCTGCGGGGTGCGAGTGGTTGCACGTCGACTTCGACGACGAGCACCGCGGCTTCTACCTCGACGCATGCGGGTTCACCCCCACCAACGCCGGCCTGCTCGCCCTCCAGTAGTCGGAGGGTGTGTGCCGGTTCGGCGGAGCCGTCAGCGCGCTGCGAGTAAGGCGAGGGTGCGGTCGGTGACCAGGGCGGCGGCGTCGGGAACGAAGTCGGGGAGCGAACTGTCGACGAACAGGTGCTGGTCACCCTCGTAGACGAACAGCGATGCGTCGGTCGTCGACGCGACGAGTGCGCGCGCCGCGTCGATGTCGCCCTCACCGGAGAAGAACGGGTCGGCGTCCATGCCGTGCACCTGCACCGGCACACCCGCCGGCCACGCCGGGCTGAACGTCTCGTGCGGCACGCACGACGCGATGAGCACTGCGCCGACTGCGCCGTCGCGTGTCTGGGCGAGGTGCTGTGCCGGCACGACTCCGAGCGAGACGCCGGCGTACACGAGTCGCGTGCTCAGCGACGCCGCGGCGTCGAGGCCGCGCTGGACGATCGCGTCGAAACCGATCGACTCGACGAACGCGACACCCTCGTCGATCGACTCGAAGCGCTGACCGTCGAACAGGTCGGGCACGTGCACGGTGTGGCCGGCGGCGCGCAGCGACTCGGCGAACTCGACGATGCCAGGCGTGACACCGCACACGTGATGGAACAGCAGTACTTCGGCCATGTGGTGGGCCCTCTCTGGTGGGTCAGCTGAGCTGCACGTCACCGGGCGGCAGGTAGTCGCTGCGGTGACCGACGGTGGTGTCGTAGACGGCCTTGCCCACGACCGCCGTCAGGATGATCGCGCCGCCCACCATGGTCAGCGGCTTCGGGGCGAGGCCGAGCACGAGATACCCGAGGATCGGCACGGCAATGGTCTCGGTCTGCGAGAAGACGGTCATCGGGACGGCCGGGACGTGCTTGGCCGCCCAGTTGTACATGGTGGTGCCGCCGACGATGAACACTGCGCCGTGGGCGACCGAATACAGGATGTCATCGGCCGGTGGCACGAGGGTGTTGCCCTTCGCGAGCGTGACGATGGTGCAGACGACGATCATCAGCGCGCCGTAGCCGGGCAGTACGGCCGACCAGTCCTTGCTGCTGTCGGTACGGATGCTCACGGTGTAGACGGCGAAGCCGATCGACGCGGAGAACGCAGCCAGGTTGCCGATCAGGCTGCCGGCCTCGAGGTCGCTCATCACGGTGACGAACAACCCGACGACACCGACGGCGAGCGCGACGACCGTGGACGGCGAGAGCCGCTCGCCCAGGAAGCGGGTGAACAGCACCGCCACGAGCGGCGTGAGCGACCCCAGGAACGCAGCATTTGCCGGCGTGGTGGTGTCGACCGCGTACACGTACGCAAGAGAGGCGACGAACAGGCCGAGGTTGGCGGCGATCATCGCCCGACCACTGCGCCAGGCGCGCACGGTGGGGAAGGGTCGACCACGCCGTGCGCTGAGCACCTCGATGACGATGATCGTGCCGATCGATCGCCAGATGAGGTACTGGAAGGCATCGGTCTGGTCGGCGACCCGCTTCAGGATCGTGCCGAACCCCCACACCACGCCTGCGGACACCGCGAGCAGTGACGGCACCACGGGAAGCCGCTGACGGGTGGCGGCTGCGTCGTGCATACGCGAGCGACTGTAACGGTACGGACGTACCGCGATCGGGTTCGGTCGCAGTGCGGGCCCGTCATGGCGGTAGTACTTGCCGTGTGACGAGTGGGACGCCAGCGGCAGACGGGCGGCAGCAGGCGGCCCCGGTGCCCGACCCCATGCGCTCGGCGCGCACCTTCAGACCCCGCCGCCGCGGCCTACCACCGCAGCGCGCGGCCGACTTCGAGCGAGACGCTGCCCGGTTCGTGCTGTCGGTCACGGGCGGACCGATCGACCTCGCGACAGTGTTCCCCGACCACGCCGACGTGGTGCTCGACGTGGGGTTCGGCGGTGGCGAGGCGCTCGTCGAGCTGGCGGTGACCCGGCCGCACGAGGCGGTGCTGGGCATCGAGGTGCACACCCCCGGTGTGGCGCGCGTGGTGGCGGCTGCGGCGTTGCACGACTGGTCGCACGTGCGAGTGGTTCCCACCGATGTGCTCGAGGTGCTGCCGCGCCTTGCGCTCGGGTCGCTCGCCGGCGTGCGCATCTGGTTCCCCGATCCGTGGCCCAAGCAGCGCCAGCGCCACCGCCGACTCGTGCGCGCCGATGTGATGGTCGCGCTGGTCGACCGCGTGCGTGTCGGCGGTGTGGTGCACGTCGCGACCGACGTCGCCGACTACGCCGAGCAGGTGCTCGCCGTCGCCGCCGCAGAGGGGCGACTCGTCGGTGGTCGCATCGACCGGCCTGCCTGGCGGCCGGTGACCAGGTTCGAGGCGCGGGGCCTGCGCGAGGGTCGCACTGCCGCAGACCTGTGGTTCACCCGCACGGCGTGACGCAGCAGCACGCTGCGTGCCACGTCGCTCGCCGGGCGGTCAGGCGGGCAGCGGGTCGGGCCAGCGGCCGATGCCACCCTCGCGCAGCAGCATCCCTGTGAACTGCCGGTCGAGGAACTGCTGGCGCCACACGAGCATCTGCTGCGCGAGCGGCAGCACCACTGCGGGGTCGTCGACACGTGTGCCCCATGCCGGGTCGGCGGCGAGGTCGAAGCACAACCAGTCGCCGTTGCCGAACTGCACGTAGGCGTACGAGTCGTTGCGCAGCACGGCCAGGTTCTGTCGCTCGAGCCGGCGGTCCCATGGCCAGTCGTGACCACCCGCGGCGATGAACCACTCGCGCCAGTCCCACTCGTAGTGCGCCGCGTCGCGCCAGTGCTCGGGCTGCTCGCCGCGCAGGAACGGCGTCAGCGGCAGGCCGTCGCACTGCAATGGCACGGGTGCACCGATGGCATCGCACACGGTGGGGACGATGTCGACGTTCTCGGTGAAGGCGGTGACGACCCGCCCGTGCCCGGCCGGCAGTCGTGGCTCGCGCACGATGCCGACGATGTGATAGCTGCTCTCGAAGTAGCCGGCCTTCTGGATGAGCCCCTGGTCGCACAGCTGCTCGCCATGATCGGCAGTGATGACGACGACGGTGTTGTCCCACTCGCCACGGCGTCGCAGCACCTCCCAGATGCGGCCGAGGTGATGGTCGACCTCGGTGATCATCCCCCAGTACTGGGCCCGCAGGTGGCGCACCGCCTCGGGATCGGTCGGTGCCGTGGCGCCGGTTCCCGACAGCAGTACCTCGTGCACCGGGTGCACGTCGGCAGGGATCGGCAGCGGGTCGGGCAGCACGGCAGGGTCGTACATGGTCGAGTAGTGACCGGCGGCGCTGTACGGCGGGTGCGGCCTGATGAACGACACGTGGGCGAACCACGGGTCGTCGGCGTCGTCGGTCGGCTGCGTGCCGAGCCACCCGAGGAACGAGTCGGCCAGGAAGGTCGTGACCGAGTGCTCGGCTGGGCGCTCGTGCTCGGTGGCGAGCATCACGTCCGGGTCGGTCGCGTCGTAGCCGAGGCCGCGCAGCCACTCGAGCCACGGTTCGTGCCGCTCGTCGAGGCACAGCACCTCGTCAAAGCCCGGCAGCACACCCTCGTAGTGGCTGAGCCGCCAGTCGTTCGGATCGGTGATCTGCCGCGGGTCGGCACCGACGTCGGTGTAACCGAACACCACCGGGCGGTAGCCAGCGCGGATGCCGACGCGAGCGACGTTGTCGATGCGGTGGTCGAGCGGTGTGCCGTTGGCGACCACCCGGTTGTTCATCTGGTAGGTGCCGGTGTAGAGCGCGGCGCGACCCGGGGCGCACGGCGCCGCCTGCGAGTAGTGGCGCGCGAAGCGGGTGCCGTGGGCGGCGAGGTGATCGAGGTTCGGCGTGCGCACGACGGGATGGCCGGCACAGGACAGCGAGTCGCCGCGGAACTGGTCGAGCGTGATGAGCAGCACGTTGGGTCGCATCGGCACCGATCGTAGGGGAGCGGACCCGTCCGGTCGCCGGGCGTGCGCGCCAGCGGCACCCTGCCCGGGCTGTCGTCGACGCCGGCTCGGGTGTGGTCGCCCATGGAACGTGAGGCAACGCGTTGTGGAACGTTCCGCTATGTTTCCAGTCATGGCCACACTCGCCGAGATCGCCAGCCGGGCAGGCGTGGGCATCGGGACGGTCTCGCGCGTGCTCAGTGGCAGCGCCAACGTCAGCGACGCCATGCGGGCCCGGGTGACCGCCGCCGCCGACGAACTCGGCTACGAGCGGCCCAGCCGGCGCAAGGCCCGCAACGGTGCGTCGGACGGTCTGGTGGGTGTGCTGGTCGCGTTCTTCGATGCCCCGTCGGTGCAGCAGCGATTCGCCGGCTTGGTACCGCGGCTGCAGGCCAACGGGCTGCACATGGTGCTGTACAACGTCGTCTCGCCCGCCCAGGCCCGCGAGGTCCTCGGCGAACTGCCGCGGTCGTCGCACCTCGACGGCCTGGTCGTGGTCTCGCTACCGCTCGACGCCGATGACGTGTCGCGCCTGCGCCGCAGCGGCCTGCCCACCGTGCTGCTCGACTCGTCGGTCGACGGGCTCTCGAGCGTGTCGATCGACGATCGTGAGGGCGGCCGCATGGCCACCCAGCACCTGCTCGACCTCGGCCACCGCCGGATCGGGTTCGTCGGCGAGCCGGGCGACAACCCGTTCGGCTTCGTGTCGAGTGCGCGCCGAGAGGACGGCTACCGCGACGCCCTGGTCGCGGCTGGAGTCGACCCCGACCCGCGCTACGTCCGCCACGGCGCCCACCTCCGCCAGGCCGCCAAGCAGATGGGACTCGACCTGCTCTCGCTCGACGAGCCACCGACCGCGATCGTCGCCTCGTCCGACGTACAGGCCATCGGCGTGCTCGAGGCGGCCGGTCAGCGGGGGCTGCGGGTCCCCGACGACCTGTCGGTCGTCGGGTACGACGACATCGACCTCGCCGCGCCGATGGGCCTCACCACCGTGCGCCAGCCGCTCGAGCGGTCCGGTGCCCGTGCCGCCGACCTCGTGGTGTCGGCGATCGGCACGCCCGGTGCCACGGTCGCCTCCGTGCCGTCACAGCGCGCGCACTTCGACGAGCAGATGGACCTCGAGCTCGTTGCCCGTACCACCACCCGCCCACCGAGATGACGAGCCGCTCGGCTCACGAATCGAGACCACGATGAGCACAGCCCTGCGCAACGCGCACCTCGCCGGCAACGACTGGTGGCGCAGCGCCGTCATCTACCAGATCTATCCGCGCAGCTTCGCCGACGGGAATGGTGACGGCATCGGTGACATCGCCGGCATCCGCAGCCGGATCCCTCACCTCGTCTCGCTCGGCATCGATGCCATCTGGGTCAACCCGTGGTATCGCTCGCCGATGTTCGACGCCGGCTACGACGTCGTCACCTACGAAGAGATCGACCCGTTGTTCGGCACCGTCGACGAGGCACAGCAACTCATCGCCGAACTGCACGCGGTCGGTATCCGCACCATCGTCGACGTGGTGCCCAACCACACCAGCCACCTCCATCCGTGGTTCCAGGCAGCGCTGGCAGCCGGACCCGGGTCGCCCGAGCGCGAGCGATACATCTTCCGCGACGGTCGCGGCCCCGACGGCGGCCTGCCGCCCGCGGAAGTCACCCTCGCCGAAGATCTCGCGCGCCGCACGCCGATCGGCGCGGAACGGCGACACCAGCGCCACGAGCACGATGAGCCCCGCCTCCAGCATGAGCTTGGATGCCTCGGCCACGCGACGGACGTTCTCAG
>JBMSSR010000124.1:0-8636 GCA_049424465.1 Ilumatobacteraceae bacterium | reverse complement strand
CGCCCGCGAGTCAAGCGGCCGCGCGCCGCTCGCCGGTGCAGTCGCGCAGCCGCGAGCGCATCAACACCATCCTCGACATCACGGCCCGTCTCATCGACGAGATGGAACCCGAGAACGTGACCACCACGGTCATCGCCGAGCACGCGCGCATTTCGGTCGGCAGCATCTACTCCTACTTCAAGGACCGGGCGGCGATCTTCGACGCGCTCGTCGCCCGCGCGATCGAGCGGCAGGACCGCATCATCGCGGAGACTCGCGAGCGCTACCGCGACCTGCCCTTCCTCGACGCCAGCTTCCACGTCATCGACGCCATCGCCCACCTGTACCGCACCGAGCCGGCATTCCGCTCGCTGTGGTTCTCGAAGTTCGTCAGTCCCGAGATGCTCGCCGAGATGCGCCGCAGCGACGAGGAGAATGCTCGTCTCCTGCTCAACCGGATCGAGACGACCCACGGCTCGCGTCTCGAGTGCGCCGACCCGATGGCTGCCGCGCGCATGTACGTCGCGCTCATCGACGTCGGGCTCGGACTCGCGTTCCGCCTCGACCCAGATGGCGATTGTCGGATGATCGAGGAGACCAAGCAGGCGGCGGGCGCCTATCTGCGCACGTACCTGCGCACGCCGTCGACTGGCGCGCCGTCCCGACCCGCCCGGGACACGGTTGCCCGGCGGGCAACCAGCCCGAAGGCACTGACTCCGACCACGTCGACCGCTCGCTCGAAGGTGCCGCCCGCGACTCCCGCGGCCGTGAAGGGCTCCACCTCCACCGCCCGATCAGGCACCGCGACCGCCCGTACGACCCCACGGCCCGCTGCCACGCAGCGCGCCACCACCACGAAAGGACGACGATGACGACTCCCCCCAGCGGCGGTGTGTGCTGGCTCAACGGGCGCTTCGTCCCGCTCGCCGAGGCGGCGATCCCGCTCCTCGACCCCGGCTTCACGCGCGGCGACTCGGTGTACGACACCACGTCGGTGTGGAGCAACCAGTTCTTCCGCCTCGACGACCACGTCGACCGCTTCTTCCGCTCGTGCGAGAAGGGCCGGCTGTCGCCGCCGGTCGACAAGGCCGAGGTCAAGCGCATCGTCGCCGAGTGCACCAGCCAGGCAGGTCTCGACGCTGCGTTCGTGCAGATGATCTGCACCCGCGGGCCGTACAAGAACCCCACCGTGCGCGACCCGCGCCAGTGCAGCAACACGTTCTACGCGTACGCGATGCCGTACATCTGGATCGTCCGGCCCGATCGGCAGGACGAGGGCATCGACCTCGCGATCGCCGTGGGCAACCGACGCACCCCGAAGGAAGCCATCGACCCGACGATGAAGAACTTCAACTGGCTCGACCTCACGAAGGGCCTGCTCGAGGGGCTCGACCGTGGCGCCGACAACTCGGTGCTGTGCACCCCTGACGGCTTCCTCTCGGAGGGTGCCGGCTTCAACGTGTTCGTCGTCAAGGACGGGCGTGTCCGCACTCCACGCGGCAACGTGCTCGAGGGCATCACCCGCCGCACCGTGTTCGAGCTGTGCGCACTGCTCGGCATCGACGTCGAGGAGGGCGACCTGCTGCCCGACGAGCTGCGGGCCGCGGACGAGGCGTTCCTCAGCAGCACTGCCGGCGGCATCATGCCGGTCGCGTCGGTCGACGGTCGCGCGCTCGCCCACGGCACCGGGCCGGGGCCGGTGTCGACGCGCCTGCGTACCGAGTACTGGGCGCGCCGCGAGGCCGGCTGGCTGGGCACGCCGGTGGCGTCACTCCTCGCCTGACAGGCGGCCACCCGCCCCTCGACGGTGGCACTCCTGCGTGCCGCCGCACCACGGCGATGCGTCGTCGTCAGTCGAGCGGACCGACGTCGTACATCGCGTCGAACCACTCGAAGCGCATGTCGACGTTCTTCGCCGGGTCCACGGCCCGCCCGCCCGAGCCGTAGAACGCGCCGCTCTTCGGCAGCGCGGTCGGCGGGTTCTTCGCGTACTCGACAGCAGCCGCGAGGTCGACGGCGAAGGCCTCCGCGACACCGGGCATCGTGTTCGGCCGCGTGATCGTGAAGTGCAGCGCTGGCGGCAGCTGGGCACCGTTCATGCGCCATCCCCGATCGGCGAGCGCATCGTTGACGTGATACACGTCGATCGGCGTCGCGGCATCGGGAGTGGCCCTGAACGACGCCATGAACCGCGAGTCGCCGATGAGGGCCAGCTCGGGATGGCTGCGCACCGCGGTCTTGACCGCGTCAGCGGTGGCGAAGATGTCGCCCGCGATGCGGCGATAGCCGTCCTTGCCGAGACTCAACATCGCCGCCCACGTCGAGGCGATGATGCCACCCGACCGGCTGCCGGCGATACCCGGTGAGCCGTAGAGCCCACCCGGCCAGCCGTTCATGACGTAGTAGTGGTAGCGACGCAGTGTGTGCGGCTTGAAGAGCACCACCGAGCTGCCCTTGAACCCGAAGCCGTACTTGTGCGTGTCGATCGAGATCGACGTCACACCCGGCACCGAGAAGTCGAACGGGGTGACGGGATACCCGCACGACTCGGCCCACACGAGAATGAAGCCACCGAGGCACCCGTCGATGTGCAGACCGAGGTCGTGCTCGAGGGCGAGTGCACCCAGCTCGGGGATCGGGTCGATCACACCGTGCGGGTACGTACCCGCCGACCCGACGAGCGCGACCGTGTTGGGGGTGATGTGGTCGCGGACGAAGTCGACGTCGACGGCGCCCTGGTCGTTCACCGGCGCGACGATGGGTTCGATGCCGAAGTAGTCGAAACCCTTGTGCATGCCGGGGTGGCCGGTCACCGGGATGATGACCTGCGGCTGCATGATGCCCTTCGCCCGGCCGCGCTCGCGATACGCGAGCATCGCGGTCATCAGGCTCTCGGTACCGCCAGTCGTGATCGAGCCGCCACAGTCACGGTCGGCACCGACCGCATTGCCGTGCAGCAACTCGGCCGTCATCGCAACGATCTCGGCCTCCATCTTCGTCGCGCTCGGATACATGTCGCGCTGGATGACGTTGGCGTGCGCGAACCGCTCGAACACCTTGGCGAGGAACGCGTAGTGCTCGTGGTCGCCCGAGTAGATCGAGCCGCTGACGCGGCCTGCGTCGCCCTTCGCGTCCTCCTCGCGCGCCATCTGCGTGACCTGGTCGAGCAGCTCGTCGCGCGGCACGCCGGTGTCGGGCAGCACGGGGTGCACCGGGAACCGACCCGCGTACGGGTGGAACGGTGACGACGACTTCTCGCTCATGGCAGCCCCCTCGGACGACAGCGATCGGTCGGTGCCGTCATGTGAAAGTCTTTCACATTTCGGCCGGGAGCGCCACCGTGGGCCGACTACCATCCGGCCGATGACGACGCGCGACGAGGCGATCGCGGCACTCACGGGCCCGGGTCGGCGATACGAGCTTCGTTCGCTCCCGACACCGCACGGCGATCTCGCGGTGTTCGCCAACGCGCCGGCCACACTGCGCGACCTGTTCAGCAGCACGGTGAGCGATCGCGACGCGTTCGTCTACGGCGACGAGCGGCTGACGTTCGAGCAGATGTTCCGGAGGGCGGCAGGCCTCGCCCACGTGTTGGCGTACGAGTACGGCGTGCGGCGCGGTGACCGGGTCGCCATCTCGATGCGCAACTACCCAGAATGGGCCCAGGCCTTCATGGCAGTGACGTCGATCGGCGCCATCGCAGTCGCGCTCAACGCGCTGTGGCAGAGCGACGAGCTCGAGTTCGCCGTGCGTGACTGCGCGCCCCGCGTGGTCATCGCCGACCAGGAACGTGTCGACCGGCTCGCTGCATGCTCACCCGACCTCGACCGGCGCTCGTTCTCGGTGATCGCCGTTCGCCCGACCGGCGACACGGGCACCGCCCAACCGCTCGCCCGTCTCCTCGCCTCGGCAGGTGACGTCGCGATGCCACCGGCATCGATCTTGTCCGACATGCCGGCGACGATCTTCTACACGTCGGGCTCGACCGGCAACCCCAAGGGTGTGGTCAGCTCGCACCGTGCTGTGTTGCACGCAGTCGTGGGACGCGAACTCGCCGAGGCGATCTCGCTCGTGATGGCCGGCGCCGACGTCGAGACCGCCGAACACGCACCGACCAGTCGGGCCGACGAGGTCACCCTGCTCACCGTGCCGCTGTTCCACGTCACTGCGTCGCACGCGGTGTACCTGACCTCGTACCGGGCACAGGCCACCGTCGTCAGCATGCGCAAGTGGGACCCGGACGAGGCAGTGGCACTCGTCGAGCGCGAGCGCGTCACCCGTGTGGTGGCGCCACCGGCCGTCACGCACGACCTCGCCCGCGCCGCACGGGCGAGCGGACGCGACCTCGGTTCACTGCGTCAGGTGGGTGGTGGTGGCGCAGCCCGACCCGCCGAGCAGGTCCGCCAGATCGCAGAGTCGCTGCCGACGACGGCACCCACCACCGGATGGGGCATGACCGAGACCAACTCGGCCGGCTCGTCCATCGGTGGCCCCGACTACCTGCAGCACCCCGACAGCAGCGGTCGGTGCCCGCCGATGCTCCAGTTGCGCATCGTCGACGACCACGGCGAGGTGCTGCCGGCCGGCCAGGTGGGCGAGCTACAGGTTCGCGGCAGCACCATGTTCTCCGGCTACTGGAACCGCCCCGACGCGGACGCTGCGTCGTTCGTCGGCGACTGGTTCCGCACCGGCGATGTCGCCCGCCTCGACGACGAGGGGTACCTCTACATCGTCGACCGCATCAAGGACCTCGTCATCCGTGGTGGCGAGAACATCGGCTGCGGGCACGTCGAGTCGGCGCTCGCGATGTACCCCGGCGTCCACGAGGCCGTGGTGTACTCGGTGCCCGATGACCGCCTCGGCGAGGAGGTGGGCGCCACGGTGTACGCCGACCGCGAGATCGACGTCGACGACCTGCGGCTGTTCGTCTCGTCACACCTCGCCGCATTCGAGGTGCCGCGCTACCTCAGCGTGACCGCCGAGCCACTCCCGCGCACCGCATCAGGAAAGCTCTTCAAGCGCCAGGTGCGCGACGCGGCGATCGCCTCGCTCGGCATCGACCCTCGCTGAGCAGCCTGCCGTCGAGCGGGCACCGGGGCGCGCACACGCCGCCCGGCTTCGGCAACCGGGCGGCGCTGCACGTGTCCGATCCGACAGGCACCGAAACCTGTTCGGATGACCCCCACGGTGCGTGACACACGGTGGAGAACCAGCTGACGACGACGAATCGACGACACGTGGTTACGTTCCCCAGTGTGCGCTGCCGGCGTCGCGGGCACCAGGTGCGGACGGCCCCGGTCCGGGTGCCACCTGTTCCCCGTCACGACGACGTTCGGTCGGTCGGCTCACGGAACGCCCGCCGGCACGAGCGTGAACTCGTCGGCCACCTCGCGGTCGGCACCGACGGCGCGTACCACGAGGTGGTCGTCGTAGGCGGCGACGTCGACGAAGTGGAGGAAGGCGAACGACACGGCGGTGAAGTCCTCGGTGCCCGTGCGACGGGTCCCCGAGCCCGCCCCCGACACGACATAGGTGACGCCGTTGATGACCTCGCTGCGCTGATAGTCGTGGTCGTGCCCGGCCAGCACGAGTTGCACGCCGTACTGCTCGAAGAGCGGGGCGAACGCCCGGCGCGCGTCGATGCTCGAGCCCTGGTAACCCGCCGAGTACGGCGGGTGGTGCATCGCGACGATCGTCCAGGTCGTGTCGGCCGACTCGAGAGTGTTCTCGAGGAACGCCAACTGCACCGGGTCGTCGACACGGGTCGTGTCGAGCCCGATGACGGTGACGTCGCCGATCACGCGCTGCCACCAGCGGCCCGACATGCCGAGCCGCCGCATCATGTCGTCGCCCTCGCCGAGCATGACGTCGTGATTGCCCAGTACGGCCAGCAGGTCGGTGCCTTCGTGGAGCACGCCGTCGAACGGCTCGAAGACGTGCGTGTCGAGCATCGTCGCATCGCCTGACGGATAGACGAGGTCACCCAGCAGCACGAGCGCGTCGTAGTGCTCGGCGCTGCCGATCATCTGCATGGCGTCCGCTGTCGCCTGCACCTCCTCCCCCGCGTCGCCGGTGTCGCCGGCGAATGCGAGGTGCACCACCGGCTCCTCGGCGTGCTTCTGGTACGGCCACGTGTGGTCGGGTGCGCCGCGCCAGTGCGTGAGGTACGACGCGAGCTGCCGCCGGAACGTCAGCGCCACGACCGCGAGGGCAGCGATCACGGCGAGCCCGCCGACGATCGCGACACGACGGCCCCATCGCCGTCGCGTGCTGGACGACGAGACCTGCACGACGCGTCGCACCGCCGCGCGCAACGAGTCGCGCGGCGGCAGGTGCAACACCGGGTGCGAGTGGCGGACCTGGAGGACGTGGGACACCTTCATGCACCCGAGGGTGCCGACCGCGCGACCGCCGTCAAAGGGCCGCTCGGCCCCCGACGGCGCGCCGACCGATCGGTACCGTGCGGCCGTGTCTGCTGCACCCGTCGATGCCGCCAGGTCGTCGGCTGCGGTCGATGCCGCGGCGCCACCGCTCGTCGTGGCACTCGATGACCCACGCGCCCTCGACGCCGAGCTCGTCGGCGCAAAGGCAGCCAACCTCGCCCGGCTGGCGTCGATCGGCCTGCCGGTGCTGCCCGGCTTCGTGGTGACCACCGCGGCGACCGCTGGTGGGCGCACGCCCGACACCGACCTCGCCGCGAGGCAGTGCTGGTCGGCACTCGCCGTGCCACCCGACACCGCGCTCGTCGTTCGCTCGTCCTCGACCATCGAGGACGCGGCGACGTCGTCGATGGCCGGTCGGTTCACGTCGGTCCTCGACGTACGTGGGTGGGATGCGTTCTGCCGCGCCGTCGACACCGTGACGGGCTCGGCGACAGGAGTGGGGGCACCTGCACCCATGGCCGTACTCGTGCAGCGCCAGCTCTCCGCCGCAGTCGGTGGCGTCCTGTTCGGCGCCGACCCCGTGATGGGCCGGGCCGATCGACTCGTCGTCGAGTGGGTATGCGGTCGGCCCGACTCGTTGGTGTCGGGTCGTGCGGTCGCCGCACATGCCGAGCTCTCGCCTCGCGGCCGCGCACGCTCGACCACGCTGCCGGCACCCGGCGAGTCGACTGCGCCCGTCGCGCCACTCCCCCGGTGGGCCCGGCGGCGACTTGCACAGGTCGCGCACACCACCGCCGTCGAGTTCGGCGCGCCGCAGGACGTCGAGTGGGCCATCGCCGAGCGGGGAATCCTCTGGCTGCTGCAGAGCCGACCGGTCACCGCGCTGCACCTGGCCCCCACCGGACGCCACCACACCCGGCTCGGTACCGGTCCGGTCGCCGAGACCTTCCCACAACCGCTGACGCCACTCGAGATCGACCTGTGGGTGCCGCCGCTTCGGGAGGGGATCATCCGTGCGCTCCGTGCGACCGGCGCGGTCGGTGATGCCGCCCTGCGCCGCTCCCCCGTGGTCACGACCGTCGACGGCCGTGTGGTCATCGACCTCGACCTCATCACTGGCGCCGACCATCACCCGACCTGGCGACGCCTCGTCTCGCCGCGCGCGGTGCTGCGCCACCTCCGCACCGCATGGCGCGTGGGCAGACTGCGCGTCGCGCTGCCGCTCCTCGCGTCGACGGTGGTGCAGTCCGTCGATGAACACCTCGGTGCGGTCGGTCGGGTCGGTGCCTCCACCGACGACGACCTGCGCTCGCTGCTCGACAGGTGCCGCGCCGAGCTCGCGACGGTGCACAGCTACGAGGTGCTCACCGGGATGCTGCTGCCGGTCGGTGAGTCCGTCCCGGCGCATGTGCTCGCGCTTCGTGCGCTGCACGACGGCAGGCGACTCGGTCTCGCCGATGACGAGCTCGTGGCACTGCGGCCGGAGGTGCTCGCGCTGTCGGCACCCTGCGTGACGGCTCCGGTGCAGCTCCCCGCGTCGTCCCACGGGCTCCCGGCCATGGCGCCCGAGGGAGCGACGCTGGACGACCTGTCCTGTCGCGACGCGCTCCGGATGCGGGCACGCTGGCTGCACGAACTGCAGTGCCGGGCAGCGCGCGAACTCGGCCACCGTGCCGCGATGCGCGGCGCGCTCTCCGATGCATCGAGCATCACCTACGTCTCGCTCGGCGCGTTGACCGCTCTGGGAAGTGGCACGGCCCCGGTGGACATTGTGCGCCGTCCCGATCGTCCGACCGCGCGGGCGCTGCCGACCGAGTTCGTGCTCGCCGACGACGGGACGGTGCTGCCGGTCCCGGAGGGCGCCGATCGGCACCGGTGGTCGCGCCGTCGAGGTCGCGATGGCATCGCGGCCGGTGGCGGTCGCGGCGAGGGCGACGTGATCGACGCGGCGGCAGCGCTCGCGCTGGCGAACGGCGTCGGCATCGAGGAGCGCCGGTCGACTCACTACATCCTCGTCACCGAGCACCTCGAGCCCGGCCTCGCCGTCGTCCTGCCCGTGCTCGACGGTCTCGTCGCCGAGACGGGCAGCGCCCTGTCGCACCTCGCGATCCTGGCCCGCGAGACCGGGGTACCCGCGGTCGTCGGGGTCGCCGACGCACGGCAGCGGTTCCCCGTCGGCACCCACGTCGTGGTCGACGGCGTGGCCGGCACCGTGCCCGCAACGGAGGTCGCTGCACCCGCCGACTCTGCGGCGGGAGTGACGGTGGGCCATGT
>JBMSSR010000123.1:0-8653 GCA_049424465.1 Ilumatobacteraceae bacterium | reverse complement strand
ACGGGTTGTCACCGGGCTGTGTCACAGGCCCCTGCGCGACGGCCGGTGCGCTCGGCAGCGTCGGCGAGGGCGTCGGCGGCGACGAACCACGACGACGGGTCGTTGTCGGGCGAGGGCGGCGCGTCGAGCAGCAGCATGGTGGCGTCCTGCGGGCCGTCCAGCACCGCGCCGAACGTCGCCGCCATGGCTGGTCGGTCGCCCCACATGAACGTGTGATAGTCGAACGGGTTGCTGACCGACACGAGCTCGGTGAGCGTCGACTCGATGGTGGCCCGCTGGTCGTCGGCGAAGGGCTCGAACCGCAGTCGTGTCTGCTCGCTGCGGTCGGCCACCAGTGAGGCCTCGCCACCGGAACAGCTGAGCGACACGATGCGGCGGCCGGTCAGCCGCCCGCCGTTGTCGAGCAGCTTGAGCGTCTCGAGCAGTTCGGACGGGGTGCGCACCGTGGCGACGCCGTACCGCTCGAACAGCGCGTCGTAGGCCGCGGCCCGACCCGCCATCGACCCGGTGTGCGAGCTCGCGATCGCGGCACCCGCAGCCGACCGGCCCGTCTGGAGGGCGACGAGCGGGACACCCTGCGATGCGGCGCGCTCGGCGACCTCTGCAAATTTCTGCGCGTCGCGCACGGCCTCGAGGAACAGGCCGATGGCGGTGACGCGGTCGTCGTGCAGCAGCGCCTCGACCGCGTCGTCGGAGCCGAGTGACGCCTGGTTGCCCACGGTGATCATGCTGCCGAGGCGCAACCCGCGCTGCTGGAAGGTCAGGTTGACGGCAACGTTGCCGCTCTGCGAGACGACGGCGACGCCGCGCTCGTGGCGCTGACAGCCGTGCTCGTCGGGCCACAGCGCGACGCGGTCGAAGGTGTTGACGAAGCCGTAGCAGTTGGGCCCGAAGAACGGCACGTCACCCGCTGCATCGAGCAGGGCCGACTGCAGGTCGCCGTCACCCGTCTCGGCGAAGCCCGAGCCGTAGCACACCGCACCGCCGGCGCCGATGCGCCGCAGCGCGTCCATCGCCTCGATCGTGAGGTGGCGGTTGACGCCGAGGAAGACGGCGTCGGGGACACCGGGCAGGTCGTCGAGCGTCGGCACGCACGGTACGCCAGCGAGGTCGGCGCGTCGCGGGTGCACCGGCCAGATGGGGCCCTCGAACCCGAGCTTGAGGCACTGTGCCACGACGCGCTCGGCGGGCGCGCCGCCGACGACGGCGATCGACCGGGGAGCCAGCAGGCGCGACAGCGAGTGCTGCGGCATCGCGGTCACGCCCCGTACGGCCGCAGCATCGAGCGCGAGATGATGTGGCGCTGGATCTCGCTCGTGCCGTCCCAGATGCGATCGACCCGGGTGTCGCGCCACATGCGCTCGAGCGGCAGCTCGTCCATCAGGCCCATGCCGCCGAGGATCTGGATGGCCTCGTCGGTCACGAACTGGCACATCTCGCTGCTGAAGACCTTGGCCATGGCCATGTCCTCGTCGGTCGCGCGACCATGTGCGTCGAGCCACGCGGCGCGCAGGGTGAGCAGCTCGGCAGCCTCGAGCTGTGTGCGCATGTCGGCGAGCTTGAACGAGACACCCTGGAACTTGCCGATCTGCTGGCCGAACTGCACGCGGCTGGCAGCCCACTCGGTGGCGATGCCGAGCGCGCGGCGGGCGCGGCCCACGCACACCGCGGCGACCTGCAGGCGGGTCGAGCCGAGCCACTCGTTGGCGGCGTCGAAGCCGCGATGCTCCTCGCCGAGGATGTTGCGCACCGGCACGCGGCAGTTGTCGAAGTTGATGATCATGTTGTGGTAGCCGTGGTTCGACACGCAGTTGTAGCCGTGCACCACCTCGCACCCGGGTGTGTTGAAGTCGACGAGGAAGCCGGTGATCTTCTTCTTGGGTCCCTTGGACGTCTGCTCCTCGCCGGTCGCCGCGAACAGGATGACGTAGTCAGCGAGGTCGGCGTGGCTGATGAAGTGCTTGGTGCCGTTGATGACGTAGTCGTCGCCGTCACGTACCGCCGAGCACTTCATGCCGCGTACGTCGCTGCCGGCGTCGGGCTCGCTCATCGCGAGGCAGTCGACGCGCTCGCCACGGATGGTCGGGATGAGGTATTCGTCGACCTGCTGGTCGCGGCACGCGCGCAGGATGTTGCTCGGCCGCGCGACGATGTAGTGGAGCGCGTACGACGTCGCGCCGAACTCGCGGTCGACGAGCGTCGTGCCGAACGAGTCCAGACCGCCACCGCCGAGGTCGACAGGCATGTTGGCGGCGTAGAGACCGGCCTCGATGCTGCGGCGCTTGATCTGCTCGACGAGGTCGGGCGGCACCTGACCGAGCTTTTCGACCTGCTCCTCGTGGGGCATCAGTTCGCGCTCGGTGAAGGTGCGGACCGTGTCGACGATCATCTGCTGCTCGTCGGTCAGTTCGAACATCATGGTGGGCTCCGGGTGTGGTGAGTGGGCGGACAGGGGCTGACGTGGGCTCAGGTACGGGGCGGCGGCAACTGCATGAGCGACCCGACCTGCGAGGGGACGGGGAGTGATGCGTGTGCGTCGGCGATGGCGCGCAGTGCGGCGGCGACGTGGGGGAGGATCGGCGCTGAGCGACCGGCGTTCATGTCGACGTGTACCAGCATCTGTTCGGCGGTGCACAGCAGGGTGTCGTCGACGCCGTGGCGCATGAGGTGAACGAGGTGCACCCGCTTGGCATCGACCCCGAGGATCTGCGTGTCGAACACGATGGGCTCGTGCACGGCGACCTCGCGCAGGTACACGATGTGCGTCTCGACGGTGTAGAAGCTGTGGCCTGCAGCGCGGTAGGCCTCGTCGTCGCCGATGTAGCGGAACAACTTGTCGCTCGCCCAGCCGGCAGCCGTGAGGTAGGCGGACTCGGTCATGTGCGCGTTGTAGTCGACCCACTCCGGCTCGACCGGCGTGCGGTAGATGCGCAGCGGTGCGTCGGGCACCACACCGGGTCGCCAGGGCGCGATCGCGTCCTCGGCGAATCGCACTGCCTCGTGGTGTGCCACGGCCTCGCCTGCACCCTTGCCCGACGGACGGAGCGACCGCATCACCGCGATGAGGGCATCAGGGTCGCCGTCGGTGAGACGCACCAGCCCCTCGCCGAGCTGCCAGCGCTCGTGCGCATCGTGGTCGGGTGGGCGCGGGGCCATGCCCATCGATCGGTACAGCTGCGACAGCGCCTCGGCGTGCGGCCCCGACACCTCGACGAGGGGGACGAGGTGGATGGGCGAGTACCCGCGTGCGGTGGATTCGTCGGCCACCAGTGCGCTGGTCGGCACGTCCCCGGCGGGCGCGTCGACAGCCTGCACGAGGACCGCTCCGGTGCGGTCACCACCGACCGCGGCACGGTCGGGTGTGGCGCGGGGGAACAGACCGAGACGGTCGGCGGCAGGCCACAGGTCGTGCACGCGTGCGATCACGTCGGGCGCGTCGACGATGACGTCGTGGCCGGCGGCGAGGAACCGGGTGGCCCACTCGGCGGCACGCGCGCCCGTCCCCGTGACCACGATCAGCGACATAGACTGATTCTACATTCAGGATTGGAGTCGTTCAATGCCGAGACCGCGGCTGGACCACGTGCGCAAGGCGCAGATCATCGCTGCCGCGGCCGCCGTGATGAGCGAGCGTGGCTACGCCAACACCAGGGTCGTCGACA
This sequence comes from Ilumatobacteraceae bacterium, assembly GCA_049424465.1. Classification (GTDB taxonomy): domain Bacteria; phylum Actinomycetota; class Acidimicrobiia; order Acidimicrobiales; family Ilumatobacteraceae; genus UBA668. Next base: position 4,991 of record JBMSSR010000123.1, on the reverse strand, counting down.
TCGCGACCGAGGCCGGCACGAGCCCCGCCGCGGTGCTGTACTGGTTCGAGGGCAAGGATGCCCTGCTCGCCGAGGCGCTGCGGCTGCAGGAGCAGGAGTTCCACGGCCGGTACACGGTGCAGGCCGAGGCGGCGTCGACGGCCGCCGAGCGTCTCCGCCTGCTGGTGCAGGCGATGGTGCGCCACTACGACTGGCCGCTGTGGATGGAACTGTGCGTGCTGGCGATCCGCGATCCGTCCGCTGCCGCAGAGCGTGACCGGCTCGACCGGCGGTGGCGTGCTGCGCTGCGGGGGGTCATCCGCGACGGGCAGGCCAGCGGCGAGTTCGAGGGCGATGACCCCGAGGCGGTGATGTTCGTCCTCGCGGCGTTGCTCGACGGCATGGCCCCACTGCTGGCGATGCGGGCAAAGGGTGTGACCCGCGACCGCGTGGAGCGCACGTGGTTCGCCGAGGCGTCGCGACTGCTGGGCGCCGAACTGGGCTGAGCAGCCGCGACCGGTCGGGCTACTTGGTGCCGATGGAACGGCCGGCGTTGGTGGGCACCGGCAGCGACGCGTGGTGTGCCGCAATGGCATCGAGTGCCGCCACGATGTGATCGGCGGCCGGCACCGTGCGGTTGGCGTTGGTGTCGACGTGCAGCAGCATGAACTCGGTGGTCGCGACCACGGAGTCGTCGTCGGCGCGGTGCATCGACATGAAGACGCGGATCTTCTTGGCGTCGTGTGACAGCAACTGCGCGGTGCAGTACAGGTGGTCGCCCGCCTTCGCCTGCGCGACGTAGTTGATGTGGCTCTCGACGGTGAAGAAGCTGTGCCCACCCGCCAGGTAGGCGGCGTCCATGCCGATGTGGCGCAGGAAGCGGTCGCCCGTCTCGCTCGCCAGCTGCAGGTAGCGGCTGTCGTTGACATGCCCGTTGTAGTCGACCCAGTCGGTGGGGACTCGCACGTCGTGCAGGCGCAACGGTCCGGCCGCAGGGTCGAGCGCCGCAGTGGCGCTGCCCATCCGGTCGACCAGCATCTGTTCGTAGCGGTCGAGCACGCGGCCCGACGCGTAGTCGCGGGTGCGAAGGCCCTGGATGACCGACACGAGGCAGTCATCTCGCAGCGCCTCGAGCTCGCGGATGCTGGCAGTACCGGCCTGGTCGTCGCTCTGCGACACGATCTTCTCGAGCAGTTCGTCGGTGAGTTCGGGGACATCCATCAACTTGGTCCACGGCCACTTCAGCGACGGCCCGAACTGGGCCATGAAGTGCCGCATGCCCGCCTCGCCACCGGCGATTCGGTAGATGAGGAAGGTGCCCATGAAGCTCCAGCGGATACCGGGACCGAAGCGGATCGCATCGTCGATCTCCTCGGCGGTGGCGACGTCCTCGTGGAGCATCCACAGCGCCTCGCGCCACAGGGCCTCCATCATGCGGTCGGCGACGAACCCGTCGATCTCCTTGCGCAGCTTCAGCGGGTGCATGCCGATGGACTCGTAGACCTCGGCGGCGCGGTCCTTGGCCGCCTGCGACGACTGCGCCCCGCCGACGACCTCGACGAGCGGCATGAGGTACACCGGGTTGAACGGGTGGCCGACGACGAGACGCTCGGGATGGGTCATCGTCTTCTGCATGTCGGTGGGCAGCAGGCCCGACGTGCTCGAGCCGAAGACGACGTGTGCCGGCGCCACGGCGCTCGCGCGCTGCAGCAGCATCTGCTTCAGCTCGATGCGCTCCGGGGCGCTCTCCTGCACGAAGTCGACGCCCTCGGCTGCCTCCTCGGGTGTGGCCACGAACGTGAGCGTGCCCTCGGGCGGCAGGGCGGGCATGACGAGCTTGCTCGTGGCGCGACGTGCATTGGCCATGACCTCGCCGATCTTGCGCGGCGCCTCGGGGTCGGGGTCGTAGAGCTTGACGTCGACACCGTTGAGCAGGAAGCGGGCGGCCCACCCGCCGCCGATGACGCCGCCGCCGAGCAGGCCGACGGTCTTCAGTCCGGGGATCGGGCTCATGTCAGCGCTTCACCAGCTTGAGCTTGTCGCGCACGGCCTGCGGGCTCATGATGCGCACGTTCATGCCCTCGAGGATGTGCGTGGCACGCTCGACGAGCTGAGCGTTGGTGGCGAGCTGACCCGGTCCGAGATAGAGGTTGTCCTCGAGGCCGACTCGCACGTTGCCGCCGGCCAGCGCCGACATCGCCACCATCGGCAGCTGCATGCGCGAGATGGAGAACGCCGAGAAGATGCAGTCGTTGGGGAGCGCGTTGACCATCGCCATGAACGTGGTGGGGTCGTCGGGCGCGCCGTACGCGATGCCCGTGCACAGCTGGATCATCACCGGGTCGTCGAGGAGTCCGTCACGGATCATCTCCTTGACCTGGACGAGGTGACCGAAGTCGAACACCTCGAGCTCGGGACGCACTCCCAGTCCCTGGACGATCTTCGCCATCTTGCGCAGTACGCCGGGCGTGTTGACCATGATGTAGTCGCCGCCTGACGCGAAGTTCATCGTGCCGCAGTCGAGCGTGCAGATCTCGGGCAGCAGGCGGGTCACGTGATCGAGGCGCTCGGTTGCGCCCGCCATGTCGGTGCCCTCGGGGTTGAACGGCAGCACCTGCTCGTCGCCGCCCAGCACCAGGTCGCCGCCCATGCCGGCGGTGAGGTTGATGACGACATCGACATCGGCGGCGCGCACGCGCTCGACGACCTCGGCGTAGTAGTCGGTGTTGCGGCTGCCGACGCCGGTCTCGGGTTCGCGCACGTGGATGTGCACGACGGCGGCGCCGGCCTTGGCGGCATCGATCGCGGAGTCGGCGATCTGCTGCGGCGTGACGGGCACGTGCGGGCTCTTGTGCGTCGTGGCGCCACTGCCGGTGACAGCGCAGGTGATGAACACGTCCCAGTTCATGGGGTCCCCTTCGACAGTTGGTGGTGGCCGAGCAGCCACCGCATCGTGATGGTAACCGCCGTCGGTTATCTGAACGGCCAGTCAGACTGACCATAGTACGCTCGGCCCGCGACGACGAAGGAGCGACATGAGCGAGCAGCGACTGGGGGGTCTGCGGGCCCTCGTCACGGGTGGCGGACAGGGAATCGGCGCGGCGATCACCGCCTGCTTGCGGCGCGACGGCGCGACCGTGCTGGTCACCGACGCGAATCCGGCAACTGATCCCGACGTGGTGGCCGACGTCTCGTCGACTGCTGACGTGGACCGACTGTTCGTCGCGGTCCGCGAGCGGCTCGGGGGGCTCGACCTGCTGGTCAACAATGTGGGGATTGCGGGGCCGACCGCTGCGGTGCAGGACATGGATCCCGACGCCTTCGACGAGTGCGTCCGTATCGACCTCGGCAGCATGTTCCGTTGCACCCGCCTCGCCGTGCCGCTGCTGCGCGAGCGCAAGGGATCGATCGTCAACATCTCGTCGACCGCCGGTCTGTACGGCTTCCCGCTCCGCTCGCCGTACGCCGCGGCGAAGTGGGGTGTGATCGGGCTCACCAAGACGTGGGCGATGGAGCTCGGGCCCGAGGGCATCCGCGTCAATGCGATCTGCCCCGGGTCGGTGTCCGGCCCGCGCATGGACGGCGTGATCGAGCGCGAGGCGGCGGCGCGTGGCGTCGAGCCACAGGTCATCCGCGACCTGTACACCGGCCAGGTGTCGATGCGCTCGTTCATCGACGCCAGCGACATCGGTGAGACGGTCGCATGGCTCGCCTCGCCGGCGGCGCGGTTCGTCAGCGGTCAGGCGCTGTCGGTGGACGGGCACACCGAGACACTGGCCACCCTGTGACGGCGTGGCTCGCCGGCCAGTACGCATTCCTGCGCTCGACAGGGCGGTAAGCGGAGACGGTCGACGCCAGTGGTGGGCCGTCCTCGTGCTCGCCACGGCGGCGTGCTCCGGCGGTGACGCCGTTGGTTCGGTGCTGTCGACCAGCTGGCTCACGAGCACGACGACGTCGTCGGTGCTCGGCAGCGCCGAGGACGACCAGTTCTCGGCGGCATCGGACGCGCTGCACGATGCGTGCGGCGATGCAGGCTCACGTGTGACCCTGATCGGCACCGACCTGCGTGCGCCGTACCTGGGCAACCTCGTGCGCGAGTTCGCGGCGTCAGCGGGTGTGACGGTGCACCCGGTCGCGGCGGGACTGGAGCCGTCGGCACAGCGGCTGATGCTGCGCGCCGCGGCCGGCGGAGCGCCGACGGCGTGGTCGGCGATCGACACACCCGAACTCGCCGAGGTCGACGCTGCCTCGGCGGCAGCCCTCGCTGCGGACGGAGCGCTCGTCGACGGCGGGCTCGCTGCGGGGATCGGGGACGACGTCCCGGCAGGCCTCGTGGGCGACGGCGCGCAGTGGGTTGCCCCGTGGGTAGGGGTCGTGGCGTTCGTGGTCGTCGACGACGCGACGGGGAGCGGATCGACCCCGATCGCTGCCGGGTACCCGGCGTCGTTCGCGGCGCTGGCCGACGACCGCCGCCTGACGGTTGCGCTGCCCGGGGATCCGCGTGTCGACCCGGCCTCGTTCGCAGCGGTGATGGGGGCGTCCCTCGCGTCGGGTGGCTCGGCCGACGATCTCCTGCCCGGTGTCGACTACTTCGCCCGACTGCGCCGTCGCGGCCGCCTCGTCACCGAGTCGCCCGACGTCTACCTCGAGGTGGGCAGTTCGGCGGTCGCCCGCCGCGACATGCTCGAGGCGGGCGGAGTGCACGCCACGATCGTCTACCCGACCGATGGCGTCGTCGCGGTCCCGACCGTGTACACCTCGCTCCGGGGTGGGGCGCGGCCGGCGTGCGCCGACGAGTGGATCCGGTTCGTGCTGTCCGACCGCGCCAGCCCACACCTCGCAGCAGCGGGACTCGTGCCGGCGAGGTGGGCGGCGCCGGGAGCGCTGCGGCGTCATGCCGTACGTGCGCTGGAATGCCCGGTCGAAGTTGTGCATCTGGCGCATCCGGCGCAGCACCTCGCGGAAGCGCTCCTCACCGTACTCCTGGATCAGATGCTCGATCGCACTCTGGC
>JBMSSR010000122.1:0-8758 GCA_049424465.1 Ilumatobacteraceae bacterium | reverse complement strand
GGCCGCCACAGCAGGCATCGACCACGTGTACGACGGCGAGTTCCCGTTCTTCGTCGGCGGCGGCGTCGCCACGTTCGACTGCAACGACGACGGACTCCCCGAGGTGTTCCTGGCGGGCGGCACCAATGCCGCGGCCCTCTACCTGAACCGCAGCGAGGTGGGCGGCGCGCTGCGGTTCGAGCAACTCGACTCGCCGGTCACCGACCTCGACGCCGTCACCGGGGGGTACCCGCTCGACGTCGACAGCGACGGGACGATGGACCTCGTCGTCCTGCGGCGCGGCACCAACGCCGTGCTGCGCGGCACCGGCAACTGCGGCTTCGAGGACGTCACCGACCGACTCGGCCTCGCCGGCACTGCGAAGTGGACGATCGGGTTCAGCGCGACGTGGGAGGCCGACGACGTGCTGCCGACGCTGGCGTTCGGCAACTACCTCGTGCCCGACACGTACGACTGCGACGTCAACGAGCTGTACCGGCAGGGCCCGATCGACGACGAGCAGGGCCCCATCTACGGCCCGCCCGTCGAGCTGCCGAGCCACTGCACGCTGTCGATGCTGTTGAGCGACTGGAATCACGACGGCGGCATGGCGCTGCGCGTCAGCAACGACCGCAACTACGACCGCAACGCGCAGGAGCAGCTGTGGCAGGTGCAGCCGGGTGTGGCCCCGCGCGAGTACACCGAGGCCGACGGCTGGCGGCCAGTCACCATCTGGGGCATGGGCATCGCCAGCCACGACGTGACCGGTGACGGCAGGCCCGAGGTCTTCCTGTCGAGCCAGGCCGACAACAAGTTGCAGACGCTCGACGCCGGCGCGACCGGCCCGAGCTACCGCGACATCGCGCTCGAGCGCGGCGTCACTGCGCAGCGCCCGTACACCGGGGGCGACGTGCTGCCCTCGACGGCATGGCACCCCGCGTTCGCCGACCTGAACAACGACGGTCTCATCGATCTGTTCGTCGCCAAGGGCAACGTCGATGCGCAACCCGACTATGCGTCGTTCGACCCCAACAACCTGCTGCTCGGCCAGCCCGATGGCACGTTCGTCGAGGCAGGCACCGAGGCTGGCATCGCGACCGCCGTGAGGTCGCGGGGTGCCGCCGTCGTCGACCTCAACCTCGACGGCCTGCTCGACCTGGTGGTGGTCAATCGCCGCACCCGGGCCGAGGTGTGGCGCAACGTCGGCACGGGGACTGCCGACTCGCCGACCGCCACCGGCCACTGGGTGGGGCTGCGGCTGCGCCAGTCGGCGCCGAACGTCGACGCGGTCGGTGCATGGGTCGAGGTGCGGCTCGGCGACCGGACCATCACGCACGAGGTCACCGTCGGCGGCGGCCACGCCAGCGGTTCGGCCGGCTGGCTGCACGTCGGCTTGGGCACTGCGACGTCTGCGGAGGTGCGCATCACGTTCCCCGGTGCCGCCCCCGGCCCGTGGCTCTCCGTGCAGGCCGACTCGTTCTGGGTCGTCGAGCGAGGCGCCTCAGCCCCGCAGCAGTGGCAGCCACGCTGACGCCACGACCGGTCAGTAGCGGCCGGTCAGCGAGCCCGGACCGACCACTCAGCCGTTCGGCACTCAGGCAGCGGGCTTCTTGCCCATGATGATCATGCCCAGCACGTCGTCCTTGGTGACCTTGTTCTTGTCGACCGTGTCGACCAGACGACCCTGTGCCATCACGCTGATGCGGTCGGCCAGGTCGAACACGTCGTGGATGTCGTGGCTGATGAGGAAGATGCCGATGCCCTCTGACTTCAGCTGCGTGATCAGGTCGCGCACCTGCGCCGTCTCGGCCGGTCCGAGCGCTGCAGTGGGCTCGTCCATGATGAGGATCTTCGCGTTGAAGTGCACTGCACGGGCGATCGCCACCGACTGGCGCTGACCGCCCGACAGCGACTTCACCGGGGTCTTCAGGTTCTTGAAGCGAGGGTTGAGGCGCTTGAGCACGTCGCGCGTCGCAGATGCCATCGCCGAGTCGTCGAGCGACCCCGACCTGGTGCGCAGCTCGCGACCGAGGAACATGTTGCCCGCAGCGTCGATGTTGTCGGCCAGCGCGAGCTTTTGGTAGATGACCTCGATGCCGAAGTGACGCGCGTCGCGCGGGTTCTGGATGTTGACCGGCGTGCCGTTGACGAGGATCTCGCCCGAGTCGGCCGGGTGTGCACCGGCCAGCGTGTGCATGAGCGTGGACTTGCCGGCGCCGTTGCCGCCGACGAGGGCGACGACCTCGCCGGGGTACAGCGACACGGTGACGCCGTCGACAGCGTGGATGCCGCCGAACGACACGCGGATGTCGCGCATCTCGACCAGCGGGACGCGGGTGGTGGTCTCGGTCACTGTTGCCTCCTGCATCACGGGCGTCCGGTCTGGATCACGACTGCCGCCAGCACGAGACCGACGACGAGCGACAGTGCGATGGCACGGCGGCGGCCCATGCGCACCGCCGAGTCGATGGCCACTGCAGTGACGAGCACGACGCCGACGACGATGTCCTGCGACGGCGAGTCGATGGCCAACAGCGCCATGCCCGAGCGCAGCGACTGCATGATGACGGCGCCGAGCACTGCACCGGCGATGGTGCCGACACCACCGGCGAACGACGTGCCGCCGATCACCGCAGCCGAGATGACGTCGAGTTCGTTCTGCACGCCCAGGTTGGTGACGGCAGAGTTGAGCCGTGCGGTCTGGATGGCTGCGCTGACCGCGCACAGCACGCCCATCAGGACGTAGGTCTTCATGATGGTCTTGCGCGTATCGATGCCGCCCAGCTCGGCGGCCTCGGGGTTGCCGCCGATCGCGTAGACGTAGCGGCCGAACGTGCGCCGCCGAGAGAGGTACACCATGGCCATCGTCACGATCATCAGGATGAGTACCGGGTACGCCACGCCCGCGGCGCGGGTGGTGTTGGGCACCTTGTAGCCGATGGCGACGAACGAGACGAGGCCGAGCACGATGGCGCAGCCGACCGCGGTGATGCCGACGTCGACGGCCATCGGCCGCACGCCGAGGTCATAGCGCTTGCGGCGCGAGCGGGCGAAGTAGGTGCTGAGCACGATGGCCGCGCAGCCGAGCAGGCCGAGCACCCAGCTGCCGAGCGCGCCGAGCGAGCCGTCGGGACCGCCGCCGAGGCGCTGGAAGAGGTCGTCGAGTGGCGACAGGGTCTGACCCTGCTCGCCCATGCGGAAGATGAGGCCACGGAAGACGAGGAATCCGCCCAGCGTGACGATGAACGCGGGCACGCCGCCGTACGAGATGACGGCGCCCTGCGCCGCGCCGAGCGCAGCGCCCAGCATCAACCCGACGGCGAGCGCCACGAGCCAGGTGAACTTGCGCTCGAGGCCGAAGCCGAACGTGTCGGGGATCCACCGTGTCTGCACCATGGCCATCACGTAACCGAGCAGACCGAGCATCGAGCCGACCGACAGGTCGATGTTGCGCGACACGATGATCAGCACCATGCCGGTCGCCATGACAGCGATCGAGGCGCTCTGCACCGACAGGTTCCAGAGATTGCGCGAGGTGATGAAGTTGCCGCCCGACAATGAGTGGAAGGCCACCCAGATGACGATGAGGGCCGTCACCATGCCAGCGAGACGCGTGTCGATCTCGGTGGACGCGAGGAACGACCGCCACCGCTCGCGGACTCCGCCCGCGGCCGCCTCAGGTGTGATAGTGGTGTCTGTCACGACGAGTGGTCCCCTTCCCCCAACGTGCACGTGATCGTAACGCGAACGTGGCCCCCCCCCCCCGGGGGGGGGGGGCACGCTCTGGACTACTGCGTGGTTGCTACCCGATCACGGGCAGGCAGCCACCGAACCAGCGGTGACGCCCTGGCAGAGGGTCGCGGCGTCGGTCCAGCCGGCGTCGAGCACCTCGTTCAGGTTGTCCTTCGTGATGGCGTTCGGCGTCAGGAAGATCGACGAGATCTCGTTGCCACCGGGCGTCGTGAAGGGAGCCGCACCCGAGATCGCCGAGGCGTCGGGGTTGCCGCACAGGGCGATGGCGGCCTCAGCGGCCGACTTGCCCAGCTCGCGGGCGTCCTTCCAGACGGTCAGCGACTGCGTGCCGAGTGCGACGCGGTTGAGCGCAGCCTGCTCGGCGTCCTGACCCGACACCGGGATCTGACCGGCGAGGCCCTGGGCCTCGAGGGCGGCGATGGCGCCACCGGCCATGCCGTCGTTCTCGGCGAGCACGGCGTCGATGTCGTTGTTCTCAGCGGTGAGGACCTGCTCCATCGTCGCCTGGGCCACAGCGGGGTCCCAGTTGTCGGTGTAGGTCTCGCTGACGATCTCGATGTCGCCGGCCTTCACGGCCTCACCGATGACCTCTTCGTAGCCCTCACGCAGGAAGTCGGCGTTCGCATCGGCCGAGTTGCCCTTGATGATGACGTAGCGGCCCTTCGGGACCAGCTTGAAGATCTCCTGCGCCTCGAGCACGCCGACACCCTTGTTGTCGAACGTCACGTAGAGAGCCTTGGGCTCCTCGATGAGACGGTCGTACGCGACGACCGGCACGCCACCCTCGATGGCAGCGGTGACGGCGGGCTTGATGGCCGTGCCGTCCTGCGCGAGGACGATGAGGACCTTGGCGCCCTGCGAGATGAGGTTCTCGAGGTTGCTGGCCTGGGTCTCGGCCGACGACTTCGCGTCATTCGAGATGTAGGTGCCGCCGGCGGCCTCGATGGCTGCCTTGATGGCCGGCTCGTCCCACTTCGCCCAGCGCTCTTCCTGGTAGTTGTTCCAGGACACGCCGACGGTGCAACCGCCCTCGCCGCCGCCGCCGGCGGTGGTGGTGTCACTGGTGCTGTCGGAACCGCCGCACGCTGCGAGCGCGAGTGCGCTCACGGCGACGAGCATGCCCAGTCGCTTTGCCTTCATAGGTGTACTCCCCCTTGGAGTGCCTGCCCCAGTGGCAGGTGTCGGGGAAGCGTAACCCGTCCGCGACGGGTTCCGCAGTACAGGGTGGCCCGCGTGGGCCGACATTCGGACCGGTGCAGGTACCCGAACGGCCGGATTAGATAGGGGAATGTCCACCCACTGGGGAATCCTCTCGACCGGCCATATCGCCGAATCCTTCGCCCGCGACCTCGTTCACGTACCCGATGCACGGCTCACCGCTGTTACCAGTCGTACGGTCGAGCGGGCCGAGCAGTTCGCCGCCACGTTCGGCTCGCCGCGGGTGCATGCCTCGCTCGAGGCCCTCGCCGCCGATCCCGAGGTCGAGGTGGTGTACGTCGCCGGGATCCACCCGGTGCACCGCGACCACGCCATCGCGATGATGCGCGCCGGCAAGCACGTGCTGGTCGAGAAGCCGCTGGCGATGAACGCCGACGAGGTCGCCGAGATGGTCGCTGTGTCCCGAGAGACCGACCGCTTCCTCATGGAGGCCATGTGGATGCGGTTCAACCCGCTGCACGTCGAGGTCCAGCGGCGCATCGCTGCCGGCGAGTTCGGCGCGGTGCAGCGCATCGAGAGCGACTTCAGCTTCGCCGCCCCCCGTACGCCGACCCACCGGCTGTTCGACCCGGCCAAGGGCGGCGGCTCGCTGCTCGACGTGGGCATCTACCCGCTCACGCTGGCGTGGTGGTGGCTGGGCGCGCCGACGTCGTGGTCGGCCACGGGCGAGATCGGCCCGACCGGCGTCGACGAGTCGGTGACGCTCGACCTGGGCTGGTCGGGCGGTGCGACGGCCCGGCTGACGTGCGGGTCGACGCGCGACGGCAGCCGCGAGTCGGTCATTAGGTGCGACGAGGCGGTCATCACCATCCCCGCACCGGCGCACGCGTCGCCCGTCGCCCGCATCGCCACCGCCGGCGGCACCGAGACCGTCACCTGCGCAGCTGCTGGGCTGCACCATCAGGTGGTCGAGGTGCACCGCTGCCTCGCCGCCGGGCTGACCGAGAGCCCGCGCATGTCGCATGCCGACAGTCATGCCGTCGCAGGCTTCATGGACAGCGTGCTGGCGTCCCTTCACGGTGCCTGATCCACGGCGCGAGCGATACCGTGGCCCGCATGAGCACCGCCACGGCACCGACGCACGCTGACAAGTTCTCCTTCGGGATGTGGACCGTCGGATGGCAGGCCCGCGACCCGTTCGGCGACGCCACGCGTCCCCCGCTCGACCCGCTGCACGCCGTCGACAAGCTCGCCGAGATCGGTGCGTGGGGCATCACGTTCCACGACGACGACCTCGTGCCGTTCGGCTCGTCGGCGACCGAGCGCGACGCCATCGTCGCCCGGTTCAAGGACCGCCTTGCCGCCACCGGCCTGTGCGTGCCGATGATCACCACCAACCTGTTCATGCACCCGGTGTTCAAGGACGGTGGCTTCACCAGCAACCGTCGTGACGTGCGCCGCTACGCGCTGCGCAAGGTGCTGCGCAACATCGAGCTCGCCGCCGACCTGGGTGCCCGCACGTTCGTGCTGTGGGGTGGCCGCGAAGGCGCCGAGTACGACCACGCCAAGGACGTGCGCGCCGCGCTCGATCGCTACGCCGAGGCGATGAACACGCTGACATCGTTCGTCATCGAGCGCGGCTACGACATCCGCTTCGCGATCGAGCCCAAGCCGAACGAGCCCCGCGGCGACATCCTGCTGCCCACCGTCGGCCATGCGATCGCGTTCATCGAGCGCCTCGAGCACTCGCACCTCGTGGGCCTCAACCCCGAGGTCGGCCACGAGCAGATGGCGGGCCTCAACTTCACGTCGGGCATCGCCCAGGCGATGTGGCAGGGCAAGTTGTTCCACATCGACCTCAACGGCCAGCGCGGCATCAAGTACGACCAGGACCTCGTGTTCGGACACGGTGACCTCATCAATGCGTTCAGCCTCGTCGACCTGCTCGAGTTCGGTGGCGTCGGAGGTGCACCGGCCTACGAGGGCCCGCGCCACTTCGACTACAAGCCGTCGCGCACCGAGGACATGGACGGTGTGTGGCACTCGGCCGCCGCAAACATGCGCATGTACCTGTTGCTCAAGGAGCGTGCCGCAGCGTTCCGCGCCGACCCCGAGGTGCAGGAGGCGCTCGCCGCCGCCCGCGTTGCCGAGCTGTCGACGCCGACGCTGAGCGCCGGTGAGACGTGGTCCAGCATCCTCGGCGACGACTCGATCGCGTCGATGGACGTCGACGCTGCCGGTGCCAAGGGCTACGGCTTCGTGCGCCTGCACCAGCTGGCGGTCGAGCACCTGATGGGCGCCCGTTGACATGACCCTGGTCGCGGGCGTCGACTCGTCGACCCAGTCGTGCAAGGTGGTGGGGCGCGACGCCGCAAATGGCGCGCTGGTGCGGCACGGCAGCGCGCGCCATCCCGAGGGCACCGAGGTGGACCCGGTCCACTGGGAACGCGCTCTGCAGTCGGCGATCACCGCCGCAGGCGGTCTGGACGACGTCGATGCGGTGTCGATCGGCGGCCAGCAGCACGGCGCGGTGTGCCTCGACGAGCACGGCGAGGTGGTACGGCCCGCACTGTTGTGGAACGACACGCGCTCTGCCGGTGCCGCTGATGCAATGGTGCGCGAGCTTGGCGCGCAGGCCTGGGTGGATGCGACGGGTTCGGTGCCGGTGGCATCGTTCACCGTCACCAAGCTGCGGTGGATCGCCGAGCACGAACCAGCAAACGCGGCACGCATCGCTGCGGTGTGCCTGCCGCACGACTGGCTGACGTGGCGGCTGCGCGGCAGCACCGACCTGGGCGAGCTGGTCACCGACCGCAGCGATGCGTCGGGCACCGGGTACTTCGACTCGGTGACCAACGCGTACCGACGAGACCTGCTGACGCTCGGTCTGGGTCACGACGCGCTGCTGCCACGCGTGCTCGGACCATCCGACGGTGTGGCGTGGGGTGCTCGGGTGATGGGCCCCGGTGCGGGCGACAACGCGGCGTCCGGTCTCGGCGTCGACGCGGGTGACGACGTTGTCGTGTCGCTCGGCACATCGGGCACCGCGTTCGTGCGCAGCGCCGTGCCGTCGCGCGACACGAGCGGTGCCGTCGCCGGGTTCGCCGACGCGACCGGCGCCTTCCTGCCGCTGGTGTGCACACTGAACGCAGCGATGGTGCTCGATGCAGCGTGCACGCTGTTGGGGGTGGACCACCGGCGGCTCGCTGAGCTCGCGCTGTCGACCCCAGCCGGTGCCGACGGACTGGTGGTCGTGCCGTACCTCGCTGGCGAGCGCACACCCAACCTGCCGCTCGCGACCGGTGGCGTGCTGGGCATGACCCTGCACAACTCGACGCCCGCACACCTGGCACGTGCCGCCATCGAGGGTGTGCTGTGCGGTCTGGCCGACGCGCTCGATGCGCTGGCGGCACAGGGCGCGCAGATCGACCGCGTGCGACTCGTCGGCGGTGCGGCTGCGTCGGTCGCGGTACAGCAGATCGCGCCGACCGTGTTCGGCGTGCCGGTCGTGGTGCCGCCGCCCGGCGAGTACGTCGCCGACGGCGCCGCCCGCCAGGCTGCGTGGGCGCTGCTGGGCGACTTCCCCCGCTGGCCATTGGATGCCGAGCCGATCGAGCACACTGCGCCGCCCGCACCGCACGTCCGCGAGCGCTACGCCGAAGCCCGCTCGCACTGGCTCGAGCGCCATCAACCCTGAGCGCCCCCGGCAGGGATCGAACCTGCGACCTGCGGTTTAGGAAACCGTTGCTCTATCCGCTGAGCTACGGGAGCGGGGAGTGTTCCGAATCCTCTTCCGAAATGGCTGGGGATGGCCGGTCGACTCGGTGGGAAAGGGTACCCGCCCGTTCCCGAGGCCGGCGAGGGCGCT
>JBMSSR010000121.1:0-8768 GCA_049424465.1 Ilumatobacteraceae bacterium | reverse complement strand
CGGGGGCGAACATGTCGACGCACCGCCCCGCGTTCGAGAACGACGACTCGACGTCGCTCGGCGAGGTCGACCCCACCGTGATCGCCGTCGACAGCGAGCCGGGGCTGAACGTGCACGCATCGGCGCCGCTGTTGCCCGAGGCGATCACGGCAGTGACACCGTCGTCGATCAGCGCCTGGACGGCCGCATTCAGCGGCGCCGAGTACGGACCGGCGAGGCTGAAGTTGGCCACGGCCGGCGCACCCGCCGCATGATCGGCGATGACGTGGTCGATGCCGGCGATCACCGTGCTGTCGTCGCCGTGCCCGGCGCAGTCGAGCACCTTCACCGGCACGATCGTCACACCCTTGGCCACACCCGTCGAGGTGCCACCGAGGACACCCGCCACACCGGTGCCGTGCCCGAAGCAGTCGTCGATCCCGCTGGTGTCACCGTCGAACGGCACGAAGTACGACCGGCCGAGGCTCACCCGACCGCGGAACTCGGTGTGCGACACGTGCAGGCCGGTGTCGAGCACGTAGGCCGTCACGCCCACGCCCGCGTTGGCGTAGTCGAACCGTCCGTTCAGGCTGCTGCTGCGCTGGTCGATGCGGTCGAGGCCCCACAGTCCCGTACCGAGCGAGAACGTCTGCGTGCCCTGTGCGGCCACGTCGCCGGTGGCGCGCACCGGCACCGTCGCCGTCACCGACGTGACGCCCGGCAGGTGCCGCAGCGCATCGGCACGACCGGGTGTGGCGTTCACCACCACTGCGGTGAGCGCATGCTCGAACCGGTCGACCATCGTGACGCCGAGGTCGGCGAGGCGCGCTGCCACACGGTCGAGCGCTGACGTGCCATCGGTGCGCACGATGTAGCGCTGCTCGCCCGCCCGGGGCGCCACATCGACGCGACCACCGCGTGTCGGCGACCCCGACCAGACGTCCTCCGCCGTGGCGGCCGCCGACGTCGGCGTCGCCCGGGTCGTGGCCAGGGTCGACGCCTGTACCGGCGCCGCCCCGACGCGCACCACGAGCACCGCGGACAGCCCGACGCCGAGGACGCGACGCCGTGGGCCGACGGCGCGGCGGGCGGGGCGGGCGAACGGGGTCATGCCGTCCCTACGGTAACGGTCGCGGACAGGGGTCCCCATGACGGGGGTGTGGCAGCGGCGACGACGGTGTGCGCCGGTGCCCGACGGCGATCAGCCGACGAGCGAGGCCACCACCGTCAGGGCCGCCACCGCCGCCAGCGGCACGAGCAGCACGACGGCACACCCACCGCGATACGAGAGACCCGGCGCGACCCGAATCGAGAACCGACCGCGCGAATTCACCGTGACCGGCCCCTTGCGCATCGACGCGCTCGCCCCGCTCTTGGACAGATTCAGCCAGCTGCCGCGGCCGGTGCGCACACGCTTTCGGTACGAGATCCCCATGTGCCCAACCTAGTCAGCAACCCGCCAGCCACCGGCCGCCGGCGGTACACCGAATCCATACCCCAGGTCGGCGTGACGCAGTGCAGCAACGACACCGGCACCAACCGGCATTCCGATGATGGCGACCACCGCGCGCGGGCAGGACGGCATCTGTCGAACGCCATCAGGTCACACTGATTTCCCTCCACTACGAGAATGACAGGGGTCACGTCGCTAGAAACACTGTGAATGACATCGACGGCAAATGGTGTACTGCACCCGCGCACATTTGAGGGTGATGCGTACGTCGTGCTCTCACCGAAGCACAGAAAGAACCGTCGCCCATGATCCCCGCCCTCGCCTTCGACCGCAGCATCGTCGCCGTCCGACAGGACGAACTCGTCAATGCCCTCCTCGAGCTCACCGCACCGATCGTCCCCGTCGAGCACCGAGCACCTCTCGACATCGTCGCCGTCATCGACCGCTCCGGCTCGATGGCGGGGGAACCACTGCGTGCGGTCTGCGACGCCGTCGCCGGTCTGTTGCGCGTCACGGGCCCCGACGACCGTATCGGCGTCGTCACCTTCGACGACCAGGTGCACGTGGTGCTGCCCCTCGCCCGCCACGACCGCGACGTCGCCGAGCGCACGGTGCGTGCCATCTCGTCCGGCGGCAGCACCAACCTGTCCGCTGGGTGGCTGAAGGGTGTCGAGCTGCTCGAGGCCGCGCCGAGGCCCGACGCAGTTCGCCGTGTGGTGCTGCTCACCGACGGGCACGCCAACCACGGCGTCACCGGTCGCGACCAGCTCGCCAGCCTCGTGCGCGGCGCCACCGCCCGCGACGTCAGTTCGTCGTTCATCGGGTTCGCCCACGGCTACGACGAAGAGTTGCTCGCCGCGCTCGCCGATGCCGGACGCGGCAACGACTACTTCTGCGCCGACGCGGATGCTGCTGCCGCCGTGTTCGGCCAGGAGTTCACCGGCCTCGCCGCCGTCGCCGCGCAGAACCTGTCGGTCGAGATCCGGCCGAGCGCGCAGGTCGCAGCGATGCGCGTGCGTCACGACTTTCCCGCGCAGCAGCACCCCGACGGCGGCCTCACCGTGCAGATCGGCGACGCCTACAGCGGCGAGACCCGCCGGCTGCTCGTCGAGCTCAGCCTGCGCCCGGTCCACGACCACGGCCCGGTCGACATCGCCACGATGACCGTCAAGTGGGCTGCCGTCGTCGGCACCCCGGCGCTGCACAGCGTCGTCGTCCCCGTGGTGGTCCACGGCGGCACGGCCGACGAGATCACCGAGGCCACCGCCGACCCGCGCGTGGTCGAGGCGATCGCCGTGCTCGACGGCGCCGCGGCGCAGCGTGCCGCCCGCGAGCTGGCCCAGCAGGGCGAGTTCGGCCAGGCATCGGCGCTCTTGCGCTCGACCGCACAGCAACTGCGGTACGTCGGCCTCGTCACCGACGCCGACCAGCTCGATGCCTCGGCGTCCGAGATCGAGGTCGGCGGCTACGACGCGGCATCGAGCAAGCGGCTGTGGAGCCTGCAGCGCGAGAAGAGCCGCGGCCGGCGCAGCAACTTCGACACCCAGTGGGACCGCACCACTGGGTCCGGCACGGGCACCCCGGGGGACCCCACCACCGGCAGCCCCACCGACCCGGCCGGCTCCGATCCCCTCT
The DNA here is from genome assembly GCA_049424465.1 of Ilumatobacteraceae bacterium. Classification (GTDB taxonomy): domain Bacteria; phylum Actinomycetota; class Acidimicrobiia; order Acidimicrobiales; family Ilumatobacteraceae; genus UBA668. The sequence goes on along the minus strand of JBMSSR010000121.1, from coordinate 5,701 downwards.
GACGGAGCCCGACGGGATCGGGCAGCGGTAACGGGCCGGCCGTTCAGGGCTCGGCCGGCCCGTGCCGCCGCCCCCCCCCTGCCCGCCCGGCGCCCCCCCCCCCCGGGCCCCGGGCCCCCCGACCGACCGATGACCGACCTGCGCCACCCCGACCGGGGCCGACCGACCCCGTCGACCGAGTCGATCGAGTCGATCGACCAACCCCGTCACACCCTTCTGGCAGTCTGACGCCGTCGACCGGCACCAGCCGTTCGCACCACGAGGAGCCACGCGATGCAGCACATCACCATCACCACCTCCCCCCGCACTGACCCGTTCGCCGAGTTCGAGCGGGCGGACCGCGAGGTGCAGCAGTGGGCCACGGCACTCGTGCGCGCCGTCGTGCGGTGCTGCCGGCGCCCGGCGGCAGCCGACGACGTGGCGATCGGTGTGGTCATCGACGTCCTCGCGCTCCCGCTCGCCGCCCAGTTGCGGCTCATCGACGAGTACCCCGACCCGATGGCGTACGCACGGCTCGTCGTCGGGCGCGCGCTGGTCGACCACGACCGCACCGAGCGGGTGCAGCAGTGCCGTGGCGCCCGGCTGTTCACCGACGCCGACGGCACCGTCCAGCCCGGCCGCACGTGGGCCTACGGCGACGCACCCGTCGGTCACGGCGGCGAGAGCCTGTTCGACCTGATGGTCAGCGACGCCGACGTGGCCACCGAGGTCGTCGACCGCCTCGACACCGACCGGCTGCTCGACGCGCTCCTCGACGGTCTCGACGACGACGAGCGGTGGCTGCTCACCCGCGTCGACGGCCTCGGCCAGCAGATCAACGACATCGCCGGCGAGTACGGCGTGGTGCGCGAGACGCTCAGCAAGCGCCTCAGCAAGATCCGCGCCCGCGTCCAGATCAACCGCGAGCGGATGGAGACTGACGGTGTGATCCCCACGACCGTCACCGAGACACCGGCGCTGGCCACCGCCGGGTCCGCTCGACACGGCCGCTCGATGTGAGCGCCCGACACGCGCGGGTCCGCCTGCGCTACCGACCTGCCAGCGACGTGCTCAGTGGCGAGATCGAGCTGGGCACGCTCGCTGCAGACGACCGCGTCGTCGAGTCCACCGACTCCGACGTCCATCTCGAGTGGCGACCGGGCCTCGCCGCCGATGGGTTGCTGCTGTCGGCGTTCCAGCTGGTGCACGCCTCTGCGCTCATCGACAGCGCCGCGGCGCAGCGACTACCGCGCCACGTCGTCGAGCTGTCGAGACAACTCATCCGGTCCGGTGCCGGCGCGCTGCGCCCGGGCGCCTCGGCGATCGAGCAGGTGCAGGCGCGGGCCGACGCCGAGGCGCACCTGACGGTGCAACAGTTGCTCCGGCCCGCCGATCAGCCCGACCCGCGGACGCCACCGACCGCCACCCCCGCCGATGCCGACCAGGCCCGACGCGTGGCGGCAGCGATCGAGCACCTCGTGTCCACCATCGAGCGGCTCCCGGGCGCCGACGACGACCTGCACCGCACCGTCGAGTTCGTGCGGCTCGCTCGCGAACTCGCCGCAGTGCTGCGTGACCGCCCCGGTGCCACGGCACCGGGCACCGCCGCCGCCGCCCGACGCGCCGCGCGCGGCGGGCTACCGCTGTGCGCGACCGAGCGATCGCGACTGCGATGGGCGCTCGAGGCCGTCGACGACGCGAGCGCATGGCCACGCGCGGTCGATGCGCTCACCGCGCTCACTGCCGATCTCGACCGCGACGGCCGACTGGCACGCTGATGGACGACCACCGGCGGGCGCAGCTCATCGCGCTGCTCGCCGAACGCGCCGACCGCGCCGCCGGCGGTGCGCTCACCGAGGCCGATCCGTTCGAGTTCGTCCTGCGCGGCGAGGCGCTGAGTGCCCGGCTCTACCCGCGCTACAACCGCACCGTCGTGCTGGCGATCGACGCCTACGTCGACGACGTGGTCGAGTCCCTGCCCGTGCTGCACTTCATCGCCACGCGCAGCGGTGTCATGCCGTTCGCCACGCTGCACCTCGACCGTCCGATGCCCGGCACCGACGGCCCCACGGTCGTCAACTGCTCGCACGTGCTGGTCGCCGATTCGGTCACCGGCGCCGTCCTCGACGAAGTGCTCGACGGGCTCACCTTCATGGCCCGCCGGGCGCGGCGACGCATCGCCGAACTCGTGGCCAGCGCCGTCGACGCGCCGCCCGCCACCAGCCCGTACACCGCGACACCGGCTGCCGACGGGCCCCCGCCGCACGAACAGCCCTCCCCGCCCAGCGACAGCTCGGTGCACGGGGCAGCGACCCGATCGACACCCGCCTCGACGCCGCCTCGCGCCGAGCTCGACGAACCCCGCGACCCGGTCGACGCGTCCGACCCGATCGAGCCGTTCGACCTCGTCGGCGGCGCCGAGGCGCTCGCCCGCTCCGAGGTCGCTGCCGGCTTCACCCACCACCCGTGTCGGCGACGGCCGCAGCACGAGGTGCTCGCCGAGCTCTCGACGCTCGTCGGCCTCGACGCCGTGACCCGCGAGGTCTCGTCGCTCATCGACGCCCAGGTGGTCGCCGAGCGCCGTCGCGACGCCGGCCTCGCCGCCTACGCCCCCTCCCCGCACCTCGTCTTCGTCGGCAATCCCGGCACGGGCAAGACCTCCGTCGCCCGACTCGTCGGCGAGCTGTATGCCGCGATCGGTCTGTTGCCCTCGGGCCACGTCATCGAAACCGACCGAGCCGGCCTCGTCGCCGGCTACGTCGGCCAGACGGCGCTCAAGACGCGCGCGGTGTGCGAACACGCCCTCGGCGGTGTGCTGTTCATCGACGAGGCGTACTCACTCGCAGGCAGCGACCACGACTACGGGCCCGAGGCACTCGAGACCCTGCTCACGTTCATGGAGAACCACCGCGGCGAGTTCGCCGTGGTCGTGGCGGGGTATCCCGACGAGATGGCCACCATGCTCGCCGCCAACCCTGGCCTGCGCAGTCGCTTCGACCTCACCATCCCGTTCGCCGACTTCACCGCCACCCAGCTCGAGCAGATCTTCGGGCTGCTCGCGCAGCAGCACGACTATGACGTGCCGCCGGCGACGATGCAGCGTGTGCGTGCCGTCATTGCTGCGTGGCCGCGCCACCACGGCTTCGGCAACGCCCGCGAGGTGCGCAAGCTCTTCAGCGACATCACCCGCCGCCACGCCACGCTCGTCGCGGCCGACACCAGCGGCACGTGCTCGCTCGGCACGCTGCCGCCCGAGGCCGTGCCCGCACCCGTTGCGGCCACCACCGCCGGGCACCGCGGCTACCTCTGACCGGTCGTCCCGGGCCGCACCGCGGCTGCGACGTCACGCGCTGACGGGGCACGTCCGTACTACGGGATGTCCGCCGCACATCCCCTCTGGAGCCCCGTGTCGTCACCGAAGCGCAGCACGTTCTGGACCCGCACCTTCGACGAGGCGCGCCGCCTCGGCGACTGGCTGCAGGTCCCCCGCCTGTACACGCGGAAGACGGCGCAGCAGATCGCATCCGACATCGGCAACGCCCACCGTCGGCGGCCGGAGGTGCAGCGCGTGCGCGGCATCCTGGACGGCGAGCAGTGGGAGGCCACGTGGGCGCCCGTCGACGGCTCGGCCGACGGTGACCACGTCGTGCGCATCCGCCGCTGCCCCGAGTGACACGGGCCCGGCCCCGCTACACCGAAACCACGGAACGCGAAATTCACAGGGTCGTCCCCTTGCTGCCCACAGGGAACATATGTTTGATTCGCCGACATGACGCGCGCTGCCGATCTGGGTGCTGGTCTCCGGGCGATCACGCACGTCGACGAGGCCGCCGGTCTCGACCGCCTCGACCTCGAACTCGGTGACACCTTCACCGGCGTGCGCTTCGACCGCACGCCGGGGCGCACCCACGCATGCATCGGGTACATGCGCTGGCGCATCGTCGTCGACGTCAGCTTCCAGCCTGCTGCCCTGCTCGTCGCGCTCGACCAGGCAGCCCGCGACCAGGGCGTCGACCCCAATCGCTGGCGCCGTGCACTGGTCGCGGCGCTGCGCGAGTGGCACGGCGGCCTCGAGTGGTGCGCCGTCGACGGCACGGTGCCGCTCGACCGGGTGGTGCTCGCCGCAGTGGGCGCCGTCACCCACCCATTGCTCGACTCCGTGTACGCACTCGGTCACCGACCGCTGCGCGAGACACCGCGGTGGGCACTGCCGGTGCTGCACCGCACCACACCGCTCGACGCAGCGCGGGCACTCACGCCGCGCGCCAACCGACGCGTCGCGCGCAGTCTCGCCACCAGCCTCGTGCGCCGGCCCGTGCACGAGACCCCCGACTTCGGGCCGCTCGCGCGGGCGACTGCGGCTGCCGGTCGCGCCACCGGCGACGAGCTCGCCAACGTGCTCGAGGTCGATCGACCGCGCACCGGTGACGCAGCCCGCACCGCTGACGACGTCGCAAACCGCGAGGCACGCGGCGAGGCCGCGCCGACCGACGACCCCGAGACGCCCACCGTCGACGATGTCGAGCTGGTGCGCGACCTGCTCACCATGTGGCCGGCCGAGCGGCGCGGGGCGCTGCTGCTCGACGCCGTCCGACAGCCGTCGTTCCGCGACGTCGTGACGCTCTTCACGCACCTGCGCTGGGTGCGCGACCGCGTCGAGCGGCCGCTGCCGATGCGCATCGCCGACCTGCGCACGGTGTGCGCGCGTCACGTACCGGTGCTCGCCGACACCGCCGATCCCCCTCGCACCGCGGGGGCAGGTCCGGCCGACGCGCACGCTGCACCACCGCGCCGTCGCCAGCCGCGTCCTGCGCCCGATGCCGCCGCCGTGGCCGCGCCGGCGCCCGCTGCTGCCAACGTGCCGCAGGGCGCACTCATGTGGCGTGTCCCTGCTGCACTGCGCCGCATCCACCGCCACACCAGGTGCGGCATCATCTTCGACGTCGCCACCTCGGCCGCCGAGCTCCGCCGGTGGGGAACCGTGCTCGACAACTGCGTGGCGGCGTACGCGCCACTGGCGCACCGCGGCGAGGCGTGGATCATCGGCATGTGGCTCGACGGCGTGCTCATCGGCTGCATCGAGGTCGACCCGCAGCTGCGCCGCATCGTGCAGATCGAGGGCCCGTCCAACCGTCCGCTGCATCGACCGGTCGAGCGCATTGCGTTCGAGGCGCTGCACGACTGCGGTGTCACGCGGGCGGCCTGAGCGTCCGTACTCGCCCTGCGCTGTCGCCGCCTGCGCCAGCCGACCCAGAGGAGGACCCATGACCACCACCGTGCTGCACCCCGTCTCCCACCGCGACCGCCTCCCCTACACCGCCTCCGAGCGGGTCCTCGGCGCCCTGCTCGGCTCGGCGGTCGCCGACGCCCTCGGCGCCCCGTTCGAGTTCGGCCCCGCCGGTCAGTACTCGCAGGCCTTCCCGACACCCGTCTGGGGTGGCGCCGGCGAGATGACGGGTGGTGGTGGCTTCGGCTGGGCGCCCGGCGAGTTCACCGACGACACGCAGATGGCGATGTGCCTCGCCGAGTCGATCGTGGCGCGCGGCGGCATCGACCTCGACGACCTGTGGCGGCGCTGGCAGCACTGGTCGCGATCGGCCTCCGACGTCGGCATCATCACCCGCGCGACGCTGTCGCGCCCGACGCGCGAGGGTGCCGCCGCGACGCACGGGCTCCGGGTCGTCGGGGACGACGATTGTCGTGTAATGCTGCGGCCATATTT
>JBMSSR010000120.1:0-8768 GCA_049424465.1 Ilumatobacteraceae bacterium | reverse complement strand
GTTCACGCCGGCCTGTCAAGCCGGAGGTCGCGGGTTCGAGTCCCGTCGGGACCGCTCGGGTGAGAACCCGAACGGAGGAAGCGAGTGAGGTCGTCGGTGACGGCGGTCTCGCCCGAATCCACCACTCGGTCGAGTAGCTCAGTCGGCAGAGCATACGCCTGAAAAGCGTAGGGTCACCGGATCGACGCCGGTCTCGACCACGTCTGAAGCGGTCCTTGCGGGCCGCTTCTTGCGTTTCTCGGCAGGAGGCGGGCGGTCGGTTCCGAGGGCCGTGCTGTGACGGGTTCAGTACGCTCGGCACATGGGCGAACCCTCGGTGCACCTGCCGCGTCGTCGATTCCTCCGCCGGCTCTTCGGCGCCTCGGCGGCCGTGGCGGGCGGGGCCACGCTCGTGGCGTGTGCCGACGACGATGTCGCCGCCGACGACCTGTGGGCGGTGTACGAGCGGTCGCTGTCGCGGGCGAAGTACGTCTCGCTCAGCCACGTGCTCGAGCCGTCGACACCCGTCTGGTACGGCTTCGACGCGTCGCGCGCTGCGTTCGTCCGTGCGCGCAGCGGCAATCCCGACGTCAAGGCGGTGGGTGAGGCGTTCACGTACGACGCCGACGGGTTCGAGGCGACGGAGTACGTGCTGCCCACCGACCAGTTCGGCACGCAGCTCGACCCACCGGCGCACTGGAACCCCGACTACCCGGCGATCGACGAGCTGCCCGTCGCGATCGCGTTGCGGCCACTCGTGGTGATCTCGATCGTCGATCAGGTCACGGCTGACGACGGCTACGCGCTCAGCGTCGACGACATCGTTGCCTGGGAGGCCGAGCATGGTCGTGTGCCTGCCGGGTCGGTGGTGATGGTGCGCAGTGACTGGTCGACGCACTGGGACGAGCCCGACTTCGCGACGCGCACACCGTTCCCCGGGGTGTCGCTGGCCGCACTGAAGTTCCTGCACCTCGAACGGCACATCCTGTTCCACGGGCACGAGCCGCTCGACACCGACTCGACACCGACGCTCGAGGGTGAGGCGTGGCTGCTGACGAACGGCTACCTGCAGGCCGAGGGCGTGACGAACCTCGACCTCGTGCCGCCGACGGGTGCGCTCGTCACCGTCGGGTTCCCGCGCTTCCGCGGTGGCACCGGCGGGTTCGCCAGCTTCGTGGCGGTGTGCCCGCCCGACTGGCCGCACGGCGAACGCCCCGGCGAGCGGCCGGAGTCACCGATGGACGCGCTCGCGTCGCCGCTGCGGTGGGACGATGCCCGCGGCATGAGGGTGCGCGACTGACCCCGCTGCCGACGTGCCCGACGACCATCGACGCAGCCCGATGCGGGCGGGCCAGACTGGTGGCATCGACCACGTGCCTGCGATCGTCACCCGCGAGGGGACACCGGACGACTTCGACCGGTACTTCGAGGAAGGGTTCAGCGAGCTGGGCCCCGAGTCGCGCCACCTGCGCTTCTTCACCGCCGTGCGCGAGCTGACGCCCGAGCTGAAGCAGCGACTGCGCGAGGTCGACGGGTGGCAGCACGCGGCGATCGTGGCGTTCGACGCGACGCTGCGCGACGAGCGGCACCCCGAGGGCAAGCCGGTGGGTGTGGCGCGCTGGATCAGCGGCGGCGACGGCCCGCCCGAACTGTCGGTGACGGTGATCGACGAGTACCAGGGCAAGGGCGTCGGCAGCAGGCTGATGGATGCCCTACTCGCGCTGGCGCGCAAGCGTGGCGTGACGCGCATCATCGCCGAGGTGCTGCGCGAGAACACCGGCATGCGTGCGCTCGTCAACCGGTACCGCGCCGTCGTGCAGCGCAGCGACGACCCGGTCGTCGTCCGGTACCGCATCGACGTCTGACGGCGCTGCGGCGCGCCCGAAGCGCTTCGGCGCACACCGCCGAACTGGCACACTGGCGCAGTGCAGCCGCCCGCAGTGCTCGACCCCGACGACGTGGCACGCACGCCACTCGAGCAGCAGCTCGTCGCGGCGATCGAGGACATTCGTGCCGCACCGCCGCCGGGCCGGCTGCTGTCGACCGAGCACCAGCAGTCGCTGCTCCGCCTGTACGACGCACAGTTGGCGAGCCGGCACTGCGACATGGCGGCGCGCTGGTTGCGCTCGAAGGCGCGTGGCTACTACACGATCGGCTCGGCCGGTCACGAGAGCAACGGTGCGGTGTCGCTCGCGCTGCGTCCCGACGACCCCGCGCTGCTGCACTACCGCAGCGGCGCCTTCTACCTGGCTCGCGCGGGCCTCGACGGTGTGCACGACGTCATGTCGGGTGTGGTCGCCTCGGCCGACGAGCCGATTGCCGGTGGCCGGCACAAGGTCTTCGGGCGCCACGACCTCGCGGTGATCCCGCAGACCTCGACGATCGCGTCGCACCTGCCCCGGGCGGTGGGTGTGGCGTTCGCGATCGGTCGCGCCGAGAAGCTCGGCATCGACTCGCCGTGGCGGCGCGACGCGCTGGCGGTGTGCTCGTTCGGCGATGCCTCGGCCAACCACTCGGTCGCGACGGGCGCGGTCAACACCGCGCTGCACTGCGCGCACCAGCACCTGCCGCTCCCGCTGCTGTTCGTGTGCGAGGACAACGGTCTGGGCATCAGCGTGCGCACGCCGCCCGACTGGATCCGTGCCGCGTACGGCGCGAGGCCGCACCTGCGCTACGAGGCGGTCGACGGCACCGACCCGGTCGGTGTGCTCGACACCGTCACCGAGCTGGGCGAGTGGGTGCGCACGCGCCGCACACCGGCGTTCCTGCACCTACGCACCGTGCGCTTCGGTGGCCACGCCGGCACCGACGTCGAGAGCGCCTACCGGTCGGCCGCCGAGCTGCGCGCCGATGCCGCGCTCGACCCGATCGCCGCGACCGCGCGGGCGCTGGTGGGCGCGGGGGTGCGCACGGTCGACGAGTTGCTCGTGCGCCACGACGAGGTGCGACAGCGCGTGCTGCGCACCGCCGCGGCGCTCGCGACTGCCCGCCAGCTGGTGACCGCCGACGAGGTGATGGCCCCGATCGCCCCGCGGCGCCCGTCGGCGGTGCGCGAGGCCGTCGAGCGCGACCCCGCCACCACGCTGTCGTCCGGCGCACCGCTCACGCTGGCGCAGTCGATCAACACCACGCTGGCCGACCTGCTCGCGCCGCGTCGGGACGTGCTGCTGTTCGGCGAGGACGTCGCCGCCAAGGGCGGCGTCTACGGCGTCACCAAGGGGTTGCTGGCGTCGGCCGGTGCGGGCCGCGTGTTCGACACGCTGCTCGACGAGACCAGCATCCTCGGTGTCGCGCTCGGTGCCGCCGTCAGTGGGTTCGTGCCGGTGCCCGAGATCCAGTACCTCGCGTACCTGCACAATGCCGAGGACCAGCTGCGCGGCGAGGCCGCCACGCTGCAGTTCTTCTCGCGCGGTCGGTACCGCAACGGCATGGTGGTGCGCATCGCCGGCCTCGGGTACCAGGAGGGGTTCGGTGGGCACTTCCACAACGACGACTCGCTGACGGTGCTGCGCGACATCCCCGGCCTCGTGCTCGGCGTGCCGGCGCGCGCCGACGACGGCGCCGCGATGCTGCGCACACTCGTCGCCGCGGCGGCGGTCGACGGCACCCTGGGTGTCCTCGTCGAGCCGATCGCCCGCTACCACACCGCCGACCTGCACGCGGCGGGCGACGGTGGGTGGCTGGCCGTGCCCGACCCGTCGGCGCACGTGCCGATCGGGCGTGCCCGCACCTACGGCGACGGCGCCGACCTCACCATCGTGACGTTCGGCAACGGGACGTTCCTGAGCCTGCGGGTGGCGCGCCGACTGGCAGAGCGGGGGATCGGCGTGCGTGTCGTGGACCTGCGGTGGATCGCGCCGCTGCCGGTCGACGACATCGTCCGCGAGGCCAGTGCCACCGGACGGGTGCTGGTGGTCGACGAGACGCGGCGCTCCGGCGGGGTGGGCGAGGGTGTCGTGGCAGAACTGGTCGATGCCGGCTTCGCCGGTCGTCTCGGGCGCGTGACCAGCAAGGACTCGTTCGTGCCGCTCGGCGATGCCGCCCGCCTGGTGCTCGTGAGCGAGGCCGACATCGAGGCAGCCGCGCAGCGGTTGCTGGACTGAGTGGCCGGGCCCGGATGGCGCGTGGCCGCTTCTCACCCAACTCTCACCGTCGGGCAGTTGCGATCTCACGCCGTTCGACGACGATGAACCCATGAACTCCTGGTGGTGGTTCCTCAGCCGGTCGACCGGCATCGTCGCCGCAGCGCTCGCGGTCGTGTCGCTGGCATGGGGGTTCTTCTTCAGCAGCCGCACGATGGGCACCAAGCTGAAGGCGAACTGGTGGCTCGGCCTGCACAAGTGGCTCGGCGGTATGACGCTGTCGTTCGTCGGCCTGCACATGGTCGTGTCGCTGCTCGACGAGGACCAGGCGCTGCGTCTCATCGACCTGTTCGTGCCGAGCGGCACCGTCGGTTGGTCGATCGGGTACGGCGTGATCGCGGCGTGGCTGTTCGCGCTCGTCGTGTTCCCCTCGATCGGCCGGATCCGTCGCCGCCTGCCGCGGCGGGCGTGGCGGGTCGTGCACCTGCTGTCGGTGCCCGCCATCGTGCTCACCGGCATCCACACCGCGATGGCCGGTTCGGATGCGGTGTCGCAGGCGTTCATCGCCGGGTTCGCCGCCCTCGTCGGCTTCGCCGTGTTCACCCTCACCATCCGCGTGCTCGGTCTCGGCTCGAGCACCAAGCGCCAGGTTCGGCCCGCCTGAGCCGCGTGCGCCGCGACGACTCGGAGATGCAATGAACGACCAACTGCCCCCGCCGCAGCGGACACCGCTGCCGCCCCCGCCGCCCCCTCCTCCGCCGTCGGCGCACATCGACCCGCTGATGCGCCGTCGGGCCGACGAGCAGTACCGCGCGTGGTACGCCGCAGAGTCCGGTGGATCCCGCGCCGGTGACGCCCAGCAGGCATCCGAGGTCTCGGAGCGGTCGACGACACCGCGCCGCCGGAGCCCGGCGCTGTACAGCAAGGTGGCGTCGCTCGTGCTCAGCGTCGGCGCAACACTCGGCCTCGCCGGCTTGTTCGCCCGGTCCGAGCACAGCGCTGACACGGCACTCGACCTCGGTGAGGGCACCGTCCCCACCGCTGGCGGCACGCCGACGATCACCGTCACCCCGGGCACGACCGTCCCGGGTGCCGTGGGAAGTGCGACCACGACACCCCCGATCACCGCGGTCGGCGGGGCGATCCCTGATGGCACGTACACCGGCGGCACGTTCACCAACCGTTGGGGTCCGGTGCAGGTGGCCATCACCTACCAGGGTGGGTCGATCACCGCGGTCGACGTGCTCAAGTACCCCGACGCGGACCGCAAGAGCGTGATGATCAACGAGCGCGCCCTGCCCCGGTACGAGTCGGAGACGATCGCTGCGCAGAGTGCCGACATCGCGTCGGTGACGGGTGCGACGTACACGTGGCGCAGCTACCGCCAGTCGCTGCAGTCGGCCATCGATGCCGCGACGGCAGCGAGCCAGGGATCGTGATGATGGGACACCGCGTGCAGCGCGTGATGGGCACCGTCGTGTCGATCGATGTCGTCGGTCTGTCCGACGACCGGGACGACTCGGCGCTCGACCTCGTCACTGCGTGGTTCGAGCACGTCGACGAGACCTTCAGCGTCCACCGCGAGACGAGCCTCGTGTCGCGTGTCGGCCGTGGTGAGGTGTCGGCCATGCACCCGGCACTCGGTGCCGACGGCGACGACCTGCTCGAGGTGCTCGACCGCTGCGCCGCGCTGCTCGTCGAGTCGGACGGTGTGTTCGACGCGTGGGCCGTACGGGCGCCGAGCGGCGTGCGGTTCGACCCGAGCGGCTACGTGAAGGGCTGGGCCGTCGAGCGCGCGGCACGGCTGCTGCGCGACGCCGGCGCGACGGGATGGTGCATCAACGCGGGCGGCGACGTGTCGGTCGGCGGCCTGGGCGAGCGCGGCGAGCCGTGGCGTGTCGGCCTGCAGCACCCCGACGACCGCGACGCACTCGTGCTGGTGGCCGAGCTGCCCACGACGGTGGTCGGCGGCGTGCCCACCGCGATGGGCATCGCGACGTCCGGCAGCTACGAACGCGGTGCGCACGTCATCGACGGTCGCACGGGTCTCGCCTGCACCGAACTGGGCAGTGCCACCGTGGTCGGGCCGTCGATCGCCGACGCCGACGCCTATGCGACCATCGTCTACGCGCTGGGCGAGCCGGGTCTCGCGTGGCTCGTCGATCGCGCCGGGGGCCGCGGCTACGAGGCGTGCGTCACCACCAGGGACGGACGGCTCCTCACGACGCAGGGCTTCGACCTGCTCGTGCCGGCATGGCGACACGAGGGAACCACGACGCGTCTACGGTGACCGCCGAGGTTCCCGTGCCGCTCCAACTCACCTTCGTCACGTCTGCAACGCGCTACACCGACCTTCCCGACTCGCCGTGCGAGGTCGCGCTGGTCGGGCGCAGCAACGTCGGCAAGTCGTCACTCATCAACGCGCTCGCCAACCGGCGACAGCTCGCGCGCGTCAGCAACACGCCGGGCCGCACGCAGCTCATCAACCTCTTCACCCTCCCGACCGGCGGCACCGTGGTCGACCTGCCGGGCTACGGCTACGCCGCGGTGCCCGGTCGCGAGAAGGCGGGGTGGCAGCGCATGATCGAGGGCTACCTGCTCGAGCGCGAGCCGCTCGACGTGGTGTTCGTGCTCGTCGACGGCGAGATCGGCCCCACCAAGCTCGACGTGCAGATGCTCCACTGGCTGCGCGAGTGCGGCGTGCCGCACACGGTGGTCGCCACCAAGCTCGACAAGGTCAAGCCGTCGAAGCTCGCGACGCGCAAGCGCGACCTGTCGAAGGGGTGCGGGCTCGACCCGGGCGACGTGTTCTGGGTGAGCTCGTCGAAGGGTGACGGCATCGAGGCGCTCGCCAAGCACGTCACCGCACTGCTCACGCCGTAGGCGGCCGGGGCGGGGGCTCGCTCAGCGACGACGCAGCGCGGCGCGCGCCTTGGCCATCACATCGCGCGGATCGGCCATGCTCAAGCCCTTGCGCAGGAGGCGTTCCTTCTTCTCGGTGTACGGCGGGTACAGCAGCGGTGGGTCGATCGCGGTGCTGCGTGTGTGCACCGCCCGTGCATGGCTGAACGTCAGGAAGCCGTGGCGACCGTGGTACGCACCCATGCCGCTCTCGCCGACACCGCCGAACGGCAGGTGCGGGTTGCTGATGTGCATCAGCGTGCCGTTGACGCACACGCCACCGCTGGTGGTGCCGGCGATGACGGCGTCGTTGTCGGCATCGCGCCCGCTGAACGTGTAGAGGGCGAGCGGCTTGTCGCCGCGGGCTGCACCGTCGTTGACGAACCGGATGGCCTCGTCGAGGCTGTCGACGGCGATGACCGGCAGCACCGGGCCGAAGATCTCCTCACCCATCACCGGGTCGTCGCGCGTGATGCCGGTCAGCACCGTGGGTGCGATGTACCGCTCGTCTGCGTCGGTGTCACCACCCACCGCGACCGTGCCCGAGTGGATGAGCTTCTCGATGCGGTGGAAGTGGGGCGCGTTGACGATGCGCGTGAAGTCGGCGCTGGTGCGCGGGTCGGCACCGTAGAACTGGGTGATCGCGGCACGCAGGCCGTCGATGAGCGCGTCGTGCACCGACCGCTCGACGAGCACGTAGTCGGGCGCGATGCACGTCTGGCCGGCATTGACGAACTTGCCCCACGCGATGCGCCGCGCCGCGAGCGCGATGTCGGCGTTGCGGCTGACGATCGCCGGGCTCTTGCCGCCCAGCTCGAGGGTGACCGGCGTGAGGTGCTCGGCGGCGGCACGCATGACGATGCGGGCGACGCGGCTGTTGCCGGTGTAGATGATGTGGTCGACCCGCTGGGCGAGCAGCTCGGTCGTCTCGGCGACGCCGCCCTGCACGGTCGTGACGGCCGGCTCGTGCAGCGCCTCGAGCAGGTCGACCAGCTCGGCCGAGGTGTGCGGCACCAGCTCGCTCGGCTTGGCGACCACGGCGTTGCCGGCGGCGATGGCGGCAACCGCCGGCACCAGCAGCAGCTGCACCGGGTAGTTCCACGGCGAGATGACGCTCACCACACCGACTGGCTCGTGCACGATCTCGGACGAGCCCGGCTTGAAGGCGAGCGGTGTCGGCACCTTCTCGGGCTGCATCCAGGCGGAGAGGTTGGCGAGCGTGTGGTCGATGTCGCTGATCGTGAAGCCGATCTCCGTCAGCCACGCTTCGGCCCGAGGCTTGCCGAAGTCGGCAGCCAGGGCGTCGAGCAGCCGTGTCTCGCGCTCGACGAGCAAGGTGCGCAGTCGCTCGAGCGTGGTGACTCGCCACGAGTAGGGGCGGGTGGTGCCTCGGTCGAAGGCCTCACGGGCGGCGGCGACACGGCCGGCGATCGAGTCGAGCGGTGTGGTGACGAACTCCATGCCGCGACCCTATGCCGCACTGCGCTCACTGCTGTGACGGAACACCCGGTGTCCAGTCGCTCACCACGATGTGGACACATCCAACAGTAAGGTGTCCACATGAACGTCGGTGTTCGCGACCTGAAACAGCACCTGTCCGAGCACCTGCGCAGGGTTGCCGATGGTCAGACGATCACGGTCACGGACCGCGGCGTGCCGGTGGCGGTCATCACGCCGGTGGCACCAGGCGATCCCCTTGCGACGGCGATCGACGAGGGGTGGGTCCGGCCCGCGGTCTCGTCGGCCGCCGTCGGTCACGGGCCCCGCGCACGAGCATCTCGACGAGCTCCTGCAGGTTGCGCGCGC
>JBMSSR010000119.1:0-8955 GCA_049424465.1 Ilumatobacteraceae bacterium | reverse complement strand
CGAACGGGTTTCGTACGAGTGCGCGCGAGACCTCGCGGATGACGGTGTCGTCTACGCCGAGGTCCGCTTCGCCCCCGAGCTGCACACCGGGGCCGGGTTGAGCCTCGACGAGGTCGTGCAGGCGGTGCTCGAGGGCTTCGCGCGCGGGGCGCGCGGCACCGACCTCACCATCAACGCGATCCTCTGCGCGATGCGCACGGCAGCACGCAGCCTCGAGATCGCCCAGTTGGCGACCCGCTGGCGCGACGCGGGCGTCGTCGGCTTCGACATCGCCGGCGCCGAGGCCGGCAACCCACCCACACGACACCTCGACGCGTTCCACCACGTGCAGCACGAGAATTTCCACGCCACCATCCATGCTGGCGAGGCGTTCGGTCTGCCGAGCATCTGGGAGGCCGTCCAGCTGTGCGGCGCCGAGCGGCTCGGCCACGGCGTGCGCATCGTCGACGACATCTCCGGCGAGCCGGGTCACGAATCCCTCGGGCGCCTGGCGACGTTCGTCCGCGACCGTCGGATCCCGCTCGAGATCTGCCCCACCAGCAACGTCAACACGGGTGTCTGCCCGTCGATCGAGCAGCACTCGATCGGCATGCTCCGCCGGCTGCGGTTCCGCGTCACGGTCAACACCGACAACCGACTGATGAGCAACACGTCGATGAGCAACGAGTTCGCCGAGCTCGCCCGTGCATTCGGTTGGGGGGTCGACGATTTCGAGTGGGTCACCGTGAACGCAGCGAAGAGCGCCTTCGCCCACTTCCCCGATCGGCTGCGCATCATCAACGGCCTCGTCAAGCCCCGCTACGCGCTCATCCGCGCCGAGCAGACGGTCGGCACCACCGGTTGACGGTCAGATGCGACGTGCCGGCGCACTGAGTAGGTTCGGGCCATGGAGGCGCCCACACCGACCGAGACGCGCCAACGGTTCCTCGAGGGCTTCGCCGCGCAGGTCGGCCTCGAGCGCGCAGTGTTCGCCTCGCACGGCATCACCGTCGTCGGACGCGATGACCGGGCCGGGACCGGAATCGCAGCGTGCTACCGCGTCGACCAGCACCTCGTCGTGTGGGCCGACCCTGCCGTCGTCGACGCGTTGCCGACCGTCGAGCTGCAGGGCGCCCGCGGCGGACTCCCTGACGACGGCGCGCTCGGCAACGTCCTCGCTGCTGCCGGCTTCGAGTTCGTCGCGGGCGGCGTGATGTGCACGCTGCAGACCCCGGTGCCCACTCGACCTGCGGTACCGGCACCGTTCGAGGCCCGCCGGCTTCACGCCGAGGACGACGGGGACGTCATCCGGGTTCGGGAGTTCCTCGAGCAGTGCGACCCCGACGAACTCGAACTCGCAGGGCTGGCCGACTTCGGTGACTTCACCGAGTACGACGAGGTGGCCATCAACGTGGTGGTCGACACGACGGCGCGACGATCAGCCGGTCTCGACGCCAACGACCCGATCGTCGCCTACTCGTCCGCGATGGACTGGGACTGGGACCCGGTGTTCGCGGACATCGCCGTCATCGTGCTCGGCTCACAACGAGGGCGCGGCCTCGCACGGATCGTCACGACCGAGGCGATGGCCGACATCCACGCGATGGATCGCCTGCCGCTGTACCGCTTCCGCGCCGACAACGTCGCGTCGGCCCACCTCGCTGCGGCACTCGGCTTCGCACCCGTCACGACGCTCGGCCTCTACCGACGCTGAGACCACAAACCGCTGACCGCCACCCGCGTCGTCGACGCGCCCCCGATCAGCGCACTGACAGCGAGGGGCGGGTGTTCAACACCGTGGGATCGAAGCCGGCGGTCCGCTTGTACGACTGCACCATCTCCGCAAGCTCGCCGGGGGCGATCACGTCATCGACATTCGTGAACCCGTCGGGGGCGAGGTCGGCGACCACGTCCATGCACCGTTCGGGTCCCACCTGTCGGTTGGCGAGCACGACCGCAGCGGTCGCCGGCAGGCGGATCGACTCGTAGGTGTCAAGCCCGTCGCTGATGGTCGCGCAGGTGGCGAGCGAGTGCGCGAGTGTCCGCGCATCGAGGATCGCCTGCGAGGCACCGTTCGAACCGACCGGGTACATCGGGTGCGCCGCATCACCGAGCAATGTCAGGTTGCCGTGGCGCCACGTCGTGAGCGGCTCGCGGTCGCACATCGGGTAGGCGAGCACCTCACCGCTGGCCGACAGCAGTGCCGGCACGTCGAGCCAGTCGAACACGTAGTCGTGGAAGATCGAGAGTGGCTCGGACAGGTCGCTCTGCACCGACCAGTCCTGCCGGGGCATCGGCTTGGCCTCGTCGGTCGTGTCCTCGGCCACCCAGTTGATGAGCTGCCGACCGTCCGGCAGGTCGAGGATCGGGTAGATCACCACCCTGCGGCTGAATCGTCCGGCCATCACCATTCGGCGACCGTCGAGATACGGATCGGCCACGCTGACGCCGCGCCACAGCGTGATGCCGTTCCACAGGGGCCCGCCCTCGTGCGGTGCGATGAGGCGCCGCAATTCGCTGTGGATCCCATCGCACGCCACGACCACATCGGCGTCGATCGACGGCAGGTCAGCGGGGGTGATGCGCCGAGCGTGCTGGATCCGCGACGCGCCGAGGCGTTCGACGACCGCCCGGTACAGCACACCGAGCAGGTGCCCGCGGTGCACCGACCACTGTGGCCAGTGATAGCCGGCGGCGATCCCTCGCGGCTCGACCCAGATCAGGTTGCCGAAGCGGTCGTGGTAGCTGAGCGAACCGGTACGCACCGCGGTCACATCGATCGCATCGGCCAGGCCGAGTTCGGTGAGTTCACGCGCGGCATGCGGCAGGACGTTGATCCCCACGCCGAGTTCGCGCACTGCGTCGACCGACTCGTAGAGCGTGACATCGGAGATGCCCGCTGCCTCCAGCGAGAGCGCAAGTGCGCACCCACCGATTCCTGCCCCGACGATCGCCACCCTCATGCCAGCACCGTATCCCGCTGCGCCGGAGCACCACGCGTGCGATGGTCGCATCGCGGGTGCCCCGGCTCAGTGGGGTGTCCGGTCGGCGCGGCGTCGACCGCGGCCGACGTCGCTCAGGTGTTCTGCGGAATGCCGCCGTGCTCGAGGGCGTCGAGCTCGCGCTCGATGGCCATGAGTTCTTCCTTCGAGCCCTGCACCTTCGGCCCCTTGAACCACTTCTTTGCCGACAGCGCCCACCAGCCACCGACGAAGACGAACGAGAGGAAGATGAGTGGCCCGGCGAAGTTGGCCGAGTTGACCTGGTCGGCATCCCACCACTTCCACTGCGGGAACAGCGGCGCGAAGAAGAGGACGCTGATGAAGACCACCCACGCGACGGCGATCCAGCCGACGAGCTTGCTGTAGCCCTTCAGGTTCCACGGGCCCTGCTGGAAGTCAGGGTTGCGCAGCCGCAGGAAGACCGGGATGACGTAGCTGATGTAGAGGCCGACGACGCAGATGCCGGTGAGGGCGAAGAACGCCGTCGACACACCGTTGTGCTGCAGCAGCGACAGCGCGCCGGTCACTGCCGACACGCCCACACCCAGCCACACGGCATTCGTTGGCGTGCGGGTCTTGGGGTTGATCTTGTGCCACAGGTTCGAGCCGGGCAGCCCTCCGTCTCGGCTGAAGGCGTAGATCATTCGACTGTTGGCCGTGACCGATGCCATGCCGCAGAAGAACTGCCCGACCACGGTGATGAGGACGAGGAGCTTCGCGGCGAACGACCCGAGCACCGTCGCGAAGATGACGACCGGGAACGTGATGCCATAGATGCTCGCATCGACCTTTGCCAGGTCGTCCGGCGTCGCCAGCAGGAAGGCGACGTTCAGCACGAGTGCCGCGATGGCCGAGATCCAGATCGACCGCACGATGGCCTTCGGCGCACTGGTGCGGGCACCTCTGGTCTCCTCCGAGACGTGTGCCGACGCATCGAATCCGGTGATGGTGTACTGCGCCAGCAGGAACCCGAGGAAGAACACGTAGAGCGTGCTGATGCCGCCCGACCACGCGCTGTTGTTCTGGTACTCGAACAGGTAGCTGAGGCTCTGGTGCTGATCGGGTCCGGCAAAGAGGATCACGAAGATGATCAGCACGCCGACGACGTGCCACCACACGCTGACGTCACCGAGGAACTTGACCATCTTCACACCGAACGTGTTCAGCAGGCCGTGTGCCAGCAGCAGTGCGAGGAACACGAGGAACAGGTGCGAGGCGGTCGGCGTGATCACCGGCGCGTCGGGATCCTTCGAGTACAGGTTGATGAAGGCCACGACATAGTTGGCGAGGGCGTAGTCGACACTGGCGATGACGCCGATCTGACCGATGAAGTTGAACCAGCCGGTGAACCAGCTCCAGAGGGCGCCGTTCTTCCGGGCAAGCTTTGCTGACCAGAAGTACAGACCTCCGGCGGTCGGGTACGCCGCACAGATCTCGCCCATCGACATGCCGACGAGCAGAGCCATCACGCCGCCGATGAGCCAGCCGACGGTGACGACCAGCGGCCCTCCGAACGTGACGCCGATCCAGTAGCTGGTGAAGCCACCAGCAAGGATCGAGATGATCGAGAAACTGATCGCGAAGTTGCTGAACGTCCCCATGCCACGCTTCAGTTCTTGCGCGTAGCCGAGTGAGTGCAGGTGCTCGCGGTCCTCGTCCACGGTGTGATCCATGGAACCCCCCTCTGAGTAAGTGGATTGAGCAGCCCGATGACCGCCCGACCCCCATCGAGCGCCCCGAACTGTGGCTGGTTTAGCAGACCATCGAGCGGCACCGCGACAGGCCCGTGGCCAGCGAGCCGAAGGCCCGCGCCGGTCCCGTCCGACTCCCCGGGTCGATCGGCGGCGCGCGTCCCCCGATCGGCCCGTCGAGTTTATACCCCTAGGGGTATAGTGTCCCCATGAGCACACCGTCCGCATTACGGGTCGTCATCGTCGGCGGGGTCGCCGGCGGCATGTCGACTGCCACCCGCCTCCGCCGGCTCGACGAGCACGCCCAGATCACCGTGCTCGAGAAGTCGGGCCACGTGTCCTACGCCAACTGCGGACTTCCGTACTTCGTCGGTGGCGTCATCGAGCACGAGAGCGACCTGCTGCTGCAGACGCCCGAGCGACTGCACGACCGGTTCCGTCTGGACGTGCACGTCGAGAGCGAGGTTGTCGCGATCGACGCGGCGGCCCACACGTGCACCGTACGCAGCGGAGCAGGAAGCGAGCGGACGATCCCGTACGACAAGCTCGTGCTCAGCCCTGGGGCACTTCCGGTGAGGCCCCCGATCACGGGCTTCGACCGCGTGCGCGTCCTGCGCACGGTCGAGGATGCCGCTCGCCTGTTCAACGACGTCGCCGCGCGACCGGCCACCGCCGTGGTGATTGGCGGCGGTTTCATCGGCCTCGAGACCGCCGAGAACCTCCGCCACGCCGGCATCGACGTCACACTCGTCGAGGCGGCCCCACAGGTGCTCACGCCGCTCGACGAGGAACTCGCCATCCGAGTCGAGCAGGAACTCGCCGCCAACGGCGTCACGGTCGTCACCGGCACCGGAGTTGCGGAGATCTCTGAGACCGAGGTCGTGCTCGCGGACGGCAGGCGGCTCGCCGCCGAACTGGTGGTGGGCTCGATCGGCGTACGCCCAGATACCCGACTTGCCCAGATGGCTGCGCTCGACATCGGACCCAACGGCGGTATCGCCATCGACGAGGTGGGCCGTACCAGCAACCCCGACATCTACGCCGTCGGTGACGCGGTCGAGAAGGTCGATGCCGTCAGCGGTGCCAGCAGCCTCATCGCGCTCGCCAATGTGGCCAACCGCCAGGGCCGTCGGGTGGCCGACCACATCGCAGGGCTTGCGGTTCGATCGGCGCCGTCGCTCGGCACTGCGATCGTCAAGGTGTTCGGCCTCACTGCGGCGATGACCGGCTGGAACGAGCGCAGACTTCGCGCCGCTGGGCGATCGTTCCGGATCGTGCACTCGCATCCGATGAACCATGCCGGCTACTACCCCGGCGCCGAACAGATGTCGCTCAAGCTGCTGTTCG
This sequence comes from Ilumatobacteraceae bacterium, assembly GCA_049424465.1. Taxonomy (GTDB): domain Bacteria; phylum Actinomycetota; class Acidimicrobiia; order Acidimicrobiales; family Ilumatobacteraceae; genus UBA668. The sequence goes on along the minus strand of JBMSSR010000119.1, from coordinate 2,936 downwards.
ACGCCTCGACCGGGGAGATCCTCGGCGCGCAGGGCGTGGGCGGCAGTGGAGTCGACAAGCGCATCGACGTGCTCGCCACCGCAATGACTGCCGGCATCACAGCGCCCGAGCTCGCCGACCTCGAACTTGCGTATGCGCCACCGTTCTCGTCGGCGAAGGACCCGGTCAACATGCTCGGCTACATGGCCGAGAACGTGCTCTCGGGTGAGTGCGATGTGGTGCAGGCCGCGGAGGTCGACGAGCTGATGACGAGCGGGTGGACGACGCTCGACGTCCGGACGTCGGCGGAGCACGACGCAGGCCACATCCCCGGTTCGCTGTCCACGCCGGTCGACGACCTTCGCGACCGTGTCGCGACGCTCGGCAACGGGCCGTTCCTCGTCTACTGCGAGGTTGGCCAACGCGGCCACACCGCGACGTCGCTGCTGCACGAGCTCGGCCTCACCGCACGCAACCTCGACGGCGGCTACCGCACGTGGCGCGCATGGAGCACGGCCCGCCGGCGACCCTGACGAGACCAACAGGCCCGGCCCCTGTCGCCGCCGTTGCATGCGGAGCGGTGTGACCGAATGGTGTCCATCGGCCACCCACGGATCGCAGCACGAGCCGGTAGGGTGCTCCACCAAGACGGCCGTTCCGCCGTCGTGTGCAGTGGTCTCGTCGTCTTGATTGCCGCATCGGATCGACGACGGGAAGGACCGCTGTGTTCGCATCAGACCCGAATGCAGTTGTCACGTCCCCCACTCGGCCGATGTGCCACACCGACTACCGGTGGACGCCCGAGGCGACACTGCACGCCAGCACTCTGAAGGAGTCACCATGCAAGGCACCGTGAAGTTTTTCGATTCCACCCGCGGGTTCGGATTCATCGTGCGCGAGAAGGGCGAAGACCTTTTCGTCCACTTCTCCAACCTCCACCCCACCGCGAACGGCGACCTCGCCGACGGCCAGGCCGTCGAGTTCGAGATCGGCACCGGTCGCCGCGGCGACGAAGCACGCAACGTCCGCCCGATCTGACCGGACCGACCGACACCGACAGGCGGACCACCGTCCCCGTCACGCACCCGAAGGGGGCTCGATGCCCACGAAGAAGAAGGCCACCGCAAAGCTGCCGACGCTCGACTGGTTGTCGGACAATCCCGCCCACGAACGGACCGACAGCGAGACCCTGGCGCACGCCATCGTCGTCGACCGGCCCGATCTCGCCGTCTCGATCGCGAAGATCATGAAGGCCGAGCTGGACGCCACTGGCCGCCTCACGGCGCTCACGCTCTTCCAGACGTCGCTCACCACCCCCGGCGACGACAACCGCGACCCGATGGTCGCCATCGGGCGGTGCATGCCGAAGTGATCGATCACACGACGACCCGGGACGAGGTGGACGAATGAGCAGCGGCAGCTTTGCCAAGCGAGAGCGCGAGAAGGCGAAGAAGGAGAAGGCCGAGATCAAGCGCGAACGACGCGAGATCCGCCGCAGCGACGCCGGCGACGACGAGGGCTCGACGCCCACGCGGCCGCAGGAGGAAGTCCTCGCCGCGCTGGCCGCGCTGCACGAGGCGCACACCGACGGCCGCATCGCGTTCGAGGACTTCGAGGCCGCAAAGGCCGAACTCGTCGCCCAGTTGTCGGTCTGACCGACCACCGTCAGCGGTGACGCTGGCGTGCACATCGACGACGCCTGCACGTCGCCGGCCGACAACCCTGCTCGGCGCGTCGACCCATAGGCTCACGGCGTTCCCGAGCAGGAGGCACCGAATGACCAGCACCCACCGATCCGTGTGGCCGGTCGCTGCCGTCGTCCTCGGAGGGTTCATCGGGGTCGCCGGGGTCGCGCACTTCGTCAACCCCGACTTCTTCGATGCGATCGTCCCGCCGTGGCTGCCGCCCGGTGAGCGCTTCTGGACGTACGCCAGTGGCGTCGTCGAGCTGGCGATCGCCCCGATGCTGTTGGTCCCGCGGTGGCGCCGGATCGGCGGACTCGCCGCTCTTGCGCTGTTCGTCGGGGTGTACCCCGCCAATCTCTACATGGCCTGGGACTGGCGCGATCGAACCGTCGCCGAGCAACTCGTTGCATACGGCCGACTGCCGTTCCAGTTCGTGTTCATCTGGCTCGCCTGGCGGATCAGCCGCCACGCCGCCGCCCCGGTCAGACGGTCGCCCAGCGCACCGTGATCGGGCCGGTGACGCCCGGCGGCAGGTCGACGTCCTCGCCGCTCACGTCCATCTGGAACCCGGTCGCGATGCTGCGCTGCTGACCGTCGACGGTCGCGACGACCTGCCAGTTGGCGAGACGGGCGGGCACGACGTCACCCGAGAGTGCCCGCACCACGACGGGCGACACGAGCGGCCCGTCGACGACCACCTCGACCGAGCGTGCCGTCGGCGAGAGTGCCGGGGGCGTCGATACGGTGCGGGTGCGCCCACCCACCAGCGCGTAGCCGTCGAGGGACCCGTCGCGACTCACCTCGAGCGTCACTGCCGAGCGGTCGCGGAACGCGCCGTGACGACGCGCCCACCAGACCACGCCGAGGCACATCGCCAGCGAGAGGCCCGCCACGATTCGTTCGAGCGGCGCCCGGTAGATGACGAGGGCGTACGAACCGCAGACGACCAGGAAGAAGGTCACGATCGTTGCGACGACCGAAGTCGGCATCGTGAAGCGGGCGAACGGGAGGCGTCGCTCGGCCCGGTGACGGACACTGAGGCCGAGCAGGACGGGCAGGGTTCCCTGCAGCAGCACGAGCGAGCCGATGGCGACCAGACCCAGCGCCCGGCCGAACGAGACGTCGAGCGCCTCGAGCAGCACCGATGTCGCGATAGGGACAGCACTCACGCCGCCGCGGAAGAGCACCTTCACCGCCGGGTTGCCCAGCCGAGACGATGAGTGGCGCTCGCTCCAACGCGGGGTGCCCGTGAGGTCGGCGTAGAGGTCGGCC
>JBMSSR010000118.1:0-8967 GCA_049424465.1 Ilumatobacteraceae bacterium | reverse complement strand
CGTCCGTGTTGTAGGCGAAGGACGTGCGGAACCACTGCTGCAGCGCGAGCGCGCGGTCGAAGTCGGTGGTGGTGCCGTCGGTGACCATGACGGCTGTTGCGGTGACGCCGGGGGACACGCTCGACGGCACGTCCAGGTACTCGTCGGACGGCGCGTCGGCAGCGGCAGTCGCGCGCAGGGTTGCCGGGTCGCGACGCGGTACCGCTGACTCGATGTCGATCACGGTGCCAGAGACGAGGCCGCGTCCCGGCATCACAAGGCTCTCGCTGTCCGGCGCCCAGTACACGTCGCTGTCGCTGTCGACGTCGATCGGCCGGTAGGCGGCCGGCACCATCGGGCCGCCGAGCGCGGCCACGGTGACCCGCTGATTCGACACGACGGAGGCAGCAGGGAGTTCGCCGTCGAGGTCGCTCAGGTCCTCCTCGGGCGGGTTCCACGACCTGCCGTCGAAGGTGGGGAGCGACAGCAGGCGCCAGTAGTGCGGCCCGTCGTCGGACTCGACGGTGAACAGCAGTCGGCTCCCCGACGACACGAGCTCGGAGCGAATGTCGACGAGGGGGCTCACGATCTCGGTGATGTTCGAGGGGCGCTGCTCGGTGTCGACGAGCGCCTCGGCGTCACTCCCGGGCAGATGGGGACCGACGGCCAGACCGATCAGCGCGGCGCTGGCGACGATGGTGCCGAGTCGCAGCGCTGCCTGCGACAGCGGCGCCGGGCGTGCCCCCATCCACGCGCCGCGCCGGTGCCGGGTGCGGGCGCGCAGTGCACCCACCGTCAGGAGCGCGGAGGCCGTCCATGCGGCGGCGAGGCCTGTTCGCCACAGCGGTGTGCCGACCGCGGCGATGACGGCGACGAGCACACCCTGGGGGATCACGGCCTCGGAATGCCCACCAGCGCGGAACGCGAACGTGTCCGACAGCACGACGGCGACGACGACCGCGGCAGCAGTCGGTGCAGCGAAGGCGCCACGCGACGGCACCGGTGCCACTGCGGTGGGGAAGAGGTCGAGCACCGTACGGAGATCGGCCAGGAACGCGTCGAGGGTCGCGCCGTGCGGGACGCCGCCACCCATGGTGATGCCGTAGTACGACAGTGCGATCGCCCACGCGCCCCCCAGCAGGAGCAGTGGTACCGCGACCCATCCACTGACTCGCATCGTGCGCAGCGCCAACGCAGCAGCGTGCGCGCCGAGCGCGAGCAACAGCATCGTTCGGAGAAACGTCCAGTCGGTGAAGGCGCGGCCGAGCGAGACGACCGTGATGCCGGACGTGCAGGCGAGCGCGAGGGCTCCCCACAGGTCGAACGCCGAGAGCCGGCGCTGCTCGGTGCCGCTCATTGCGCACCGACCGAGAGCGACTGCCACGCATCGGCGAACGTCTGCAGGTCGGGCGCCGCCACGGTGAACGCGGACGGACGTGATGCCCCGGCACTGTCCGGGCCGAGCGCTGCCGTGTGCACGACGACGACCGTGTCGTCCGGCGCGATCCTCGTGGCATCGAGGATGTGGCGCGCCGTGTCGAGCGTCGCGCAGACGAGCACCACGAGACCGAGCCCGTCGTCGCCGCCACTCACCTGGCGGGGATCGACCGATTCATCCCCGGGCGCGACGTCGGCGAGCCAGTGCAGGATGGAGGACGCCACGTCGTGCCCACTGACGTCGACACCCGGAGCGACGAGGCGTGTGGTGAGGCCGGCCCGCTCGCTCGCGGTCGAGATGCTGGCGGCAATGCTGACAGCGCGGTCGAACGAGTCGCCGTCGTGGCCGACCTCGTTCGTGTCGAGGACGACGGTGCAGCGTCTCAGCCGCTCGGCCTCGCGCTCGGTGACGATGAGTTCGTCGACGCGGGCCGTGGCCTTCCAGTTGATGCGGCGCGGGTCATCGCCGGGCACGTACTCGCGCTGGGAGCGGAAGTCGGTGCCGGTCCGCCCGAGCGCCCGTGCACCGAGTTGCTGCGCCAGTGCACCGCTGCGGCCAGGGGTCGGCATGTCGATGACGACCCGCCGCGGTACGACGACGACGACATCGTCGCCGGCGAGCTCTCGGCGGCGGCGCACGAGCCCGAAGGTGTCGACCCGGTCGACCGTCGCAGGGCCGAGCCGCAGCGACCCGCGGCGGTCGGTCGGAGCGCGGTATGCGGCGGACACCTCGGTGCCCGGGCGCAGGCCCGCCACCTGCATCGTTGCGCCGCCGACATCTCCCACGGGTTCCCACAGGCGCAGCGTCGGCGACGTGCGGCGTCCGCGGTTGGCCACCGTGAGCTCGATTCGCAGCGGCTCGTCAACCTCGACGAGCAGCGGGTCGGCCTCCCGCGTGGTGGTGAGCCGGGGCACCGGCACGACCGCACCGACGATCGCGACGACGAGCACGGCGGCGATCGCTGCACCGAGCACGAACAGGTCGACGAGCGCGAACACGCGGCCTGCGGCGAAGGCGGCGGCAGCAGCTGCGAGCGCTGCCCAGCCGTGGCGCGTCAGCATTCAGCGGACCGCCGGCACCGGCACCGTGGCGAGCAGGTCGTCGATCACCCGCACCCCGTCGACGCCGCGTCCCGCAGCCTCGGGACGGACCATGACACGGTGCGACAGGACCGCCGTGGCCACGGCCTTGACGTCGTCAGGTGTGGCGTAGTCGCGTCCGTGTGCCGCCGACCACGACCGTGTCGCCCGTGCGAGCTGCAGCGTGGCCCGCGGCGACAGGCCGAGCGTCAGCGCGGTGTGCCCGCGGCTGGCCTCGGACAGTGCCACGAGGTACGACTTCAGCGGGTCGGCGAGGTGCACGGTGCGCACCGCCTCGCGCATGCGCACGATGTCGCCGGCAGTCACGACCGGACGCAGGGTCGTCATCGGGTCGACCGTGGCGCGAGAGTCGAGGATCGCCAGTTCGGCCGTGCGGCTCGGGTAACCGAGGGACAGCCGCATGAGGAAGCGGTCGAGCTGGCTCTCCGGGAGGCGATAGGTGCCGTCCTGCTCGACGGGGTTCTGTGTGGCCGCCACCATGAACGGGTTCGGCAGGAGGTAGGTGACGCCGTCGCTGCTCACCTGGCGTTCTTCCATCGCCTCGAGGAGTGCCGCCTGCGTCTTCGGCGAGGCGCGATTGATCTCGTCGGCGAGGACGATGTTGGTGAAGATCGGTCCGGGTTGGAAGGTGAACTGCTCGGTGCTGCGCTGGTACACGTTGACACCGATGAGGTCGGACGGCAGTAGGTCGGGCGTGAACTGGATGCGCTTCCACGAGCAGTCGATCGAGGTGGCGAGCGCCCGGGCGAGGCTGGTCTTTCCGACGCCGGGCACGTCCTCGATGAGCAGATGGCCCTCGGCGAGCATGCACACGACGGCGAGCTCGATGGCCTCGCGCTTGCCGTGGAGCACTGCCTCGATGTTCGAGGTGATGGCGTCGAACAGCTGCGCGAACGTGGGGGTGCGATGGGCCGCCTCTGTCATGCGGAGAGGGTAGCGGTGCCATGACACGTGACGGGCTCGGCCCGTGCGGTGGTGCCCGACGACCTGGGCAACGGTCCGCGGCCGTGGCGCGCTACCGTCGTCGACGTGTCCGACTGCTTCCTCGCCATCGATGTCGGCAGCTCGAAGCTGAGCGCTGCGGTGGTCGACCAGCACGGCGAGATCCTCGTCCGCGACCGGGTGCCGACGCCGGCCCGCGATGTGTGGCCGGCGCTCTCGCGTCTCGCCAAGCGTGTCATGGCGGCCGCACCGACTCCGCCGCGTGGGTGCGGCATCGGTATCGGCGGGCCCATCGACGTCAGCCGCGACACGGTGGCGCCGTTGCACATCCCCGCGCTCCACGACGTGCCGCTGCGGACGATGGTCGAGGAACTCACCGGCCTGCCGACCGTCATCGACCACAGCGCGAAGGCGGTCGCGATGGGGGAGGCATGGCGCGGGGCGGCCGTCGGCGAGTCGAACTTCGTCGCGCTCGTCATGGGGACCACGATCGCCGGTGGCATCTTCCTCGGCGGGCGGCTGCTCGGCGGTCGCCTCGGCAACGCAGGGGCGATCGGGCACATGATCGTCGAGTCGGGTGGCCGGCCGTGTGTGTGCGGTGCACTCGGGTGCCTCGAGGCGTACTGCGGTGGCCAGGCGCTCGAGGCCGAGACGGGCCGGCCGCCGCAGCGCGCTCCGCAGGCCATCGTCGAGCGCACCGGCATCCTCGTCGGGCGGGCGCTCGCCTCGGTCGGCGCCGTGTGCGACCTGCGCCTGGCCGTCGTGGGCGGTGCGGTGGCGCTCGGGTTCGGTGACCCGTTCTTCGCGGCCGTGCAGCAGGAGCTCGACCAGCGCGCCAAGCTCGGCTTCACCGCCGGTTTCAGGGTCGCGCCGTCGCAACTCGGCCTCGTCGCCCCGCTGGTCGGCGCCGCCGCGCTGGCTCGGCGCGCAGTGGGCGTGGCGCAGTAGCGTCCCGGCCATGCGTCCTGTCTGGTCCACCGAAGCCGAGTCCTACCGTGCCACCGTGCGCGCCTTCCTCGCGGCATCGCTGCCGAAGGACTGGCAGGGCATCGGCCGTCTCGAGGGCGACGAGATCACCACCTTCGTGACCGAGTGGCGCGGCGTGCTCGCGCGCAACGGCTACCTCGCGCCCGGGTGGCCGGTCGAGTACGGCGGCGGCGGCCTGTCGGCGCTCGAGCAGGTCATCATCGCCGAGGAGTTCGCCCGCGCCGGTGTGCCGACCGGTGGCCCGAACGACGTGTTCGGCATCCAGATGCTGGGCAACACGCTGCTGCGGTGGGGTACCCCCGAGCAGAAGGCGCACTACCTGCCGCGCATCCTGTCGGGCGACGACACGTGGTGCCAGGGGTACAGCGAGCCCAACGCCGGGAGCGACCTCGCCAATCTCGGTCTGCGCGGTGTGCGCGACGGCGACCAGTGGGTGCTCAACGGCCAGAAGATCTGGACCTCGGCGGGTCACCTCGCCGACCACATCTTCACCCTCGTGCGTACCGATCCCGATGCGCCGCGTCACAAGGGCATCAGCTTCATCCTCGTCGACATGCGCCAGCCCGGTGTCGAGGTGCGGCCGATCAAGATGATCAGCGGCGAGAGCGAGTTCAACGAGGTCTTCTACACCGATGCGGTCGCATCGAACGACGACGTCATCGGCGGTCTCAACAACGGGTGGGCCGTCGCCATGACGCTCCTCGGCTTCGAGCGCGGCGAGGCCGCAGCCACGGGCCCGATCCGCTTCCAGGCCGAGGTCGACCGCCTGCTGCTGCTCGCCAAGGAGCGCGGCCGCGACAAGGACCCGGTCATCCGTCAGCGACTCGCCGACGCGTACACGCGGGTGCAGATCATGCGCTACAACGGCTGGCGGGTGCTCACCCAGTTCCTCGAGGGGCACCACCCCGGCCCCGATGCCGCGATCAGCAAGCTGTACTGGAGCGAGTACCACAAGGTGGTCACCGAGCTCTCGCTCGACCTCATCGGCGCCGAGGCGATGGTGCCCACCGGCCGCCGCCCGTCCACGGCCTTCTCCACCGACGATGCCGGTGCGCCCAACAGCACCTGGAGCTGGGTCGGCACGTTCCTCAACGCACGCGCCGGCACCATCTACGCCGGGTCGTCGCAGGTGCAGCGCAACATCATGGGTGAGATGGTCCTCGGCCTGCCGAAGGAGCCGCAGGCCACCAAGTAGGCCTGCGACGTCACGTCATGCGCAGTGTGCGGTCGGCCGTCACGGTGGTGCTCGCGGTGCTGCGACGCCCGTCGTTGTGGACGACGGCGCTGCGGCAGTGGCGGCGCACGACCCCGTCCGACTGGTGGCGGCGACGACCGTTCCTGCCGGTGCCCACTGCCGAGTACCTGCACTTCCGGCTGGTCACCCAGTACGGCGATGCGCATCATCCCGTGGTGGCGGACGATGTGCTCAACTACCTCGCATGGTGCAAGCGGCACGACGGTGCGCGATGAGTCGGCGACCGGCCGCCGCCGTCCCCGCCCGCTCCGCCGGGGCGGTCGGGTAGCAGCCATGAGGGCGGCGCTGGTGCTGAACGCGAGCTACGAGCCGCTGTCCGTGGTGCCCGCTCGCCGTGCCGCCTGCCTGGTGCTCGCCGACAAGGCCGACCTCGTCGCCGACGACGGCACCGCACTGCATTCCGCCCACCTCGTCGTGATGAGCCCCTCCGTCGTCCGTCTCCGCTATCACGTGCGCGTGCCGTACCAACGACGCACCTCGTTGTCCCGGCGCGCCGTGTTCGCGCGCGACGAGTTCACGTGTCAGTACTGCGGTGGGTACGCGGACTCGATCGACCATGTCGTGCCGCGGTCGCGGGGTGGTCAGAACACGTGGGAGAACGTCGCCGCGGCGTGCCGGCCGTGCAACCTGCGCAAGCGCGATCGCACGCCGACCGAGGCGGGAATGAACCTGTTCCGCCCGCCGCGCGCGCCCCGCGGCGAGGCGTGGGTCACGGTGTCGGTGGCGAGGGTTCCCGACGAGTGGAAGCCCTATCTCGCCATGGCGAGTTGAGCGCGCCCGAACCCTGGTCGGTCACCCACGTACGGGGGGACGCCGGGGTGTTCCACCGCGACGACCCGCTGCCGCGCCGCTCGGTGACGGTGGTCGAGGTCGACCGCACGACGCTGGTACTGGGCTCGTCGCAACCCGATGACGCCGTCGACCACCGGGTTGCCGACGCCCTCGGGATCGACGTGGTCCGACGGCGCAGCGGCGGGGGAGCCGTGCTGCTGGTGCCCGGCGAGTTCGTCTGGGTCGACGTCGTGATACCCGCCGGCGACCCACTGTGGAGTGACGACGTCGGCGGTGCGATGGTGTGGCTCGGTCGCGCCTGGCAAGCCGCCCTCGCGGCGGTCGGCGTCGAGTCGCGGGTGCACGACGGAGCGATGCAGCACAGCCCGTGGTCGCGCGCGGTCTGCTTCGCCGGCCTCGGCACCGGCGAGGTCGTCCCGGCCGCCTCCGGGTCACACGACCGTGGTGGCAAGCTGGTCGGCATCTCGCAGCGACGCACCCGCGACTGGGCCCGCTTCCAGACGATGTGCCACCGTCGCTGGCGCCCCGAGGTGGTGAGCGCGCTGGTGCACGCACCGCGCCCGGCCGCGCCGGAGGTCGCCTGCGTCGCGGTCGCCGTGCCGGTCGACGTCGATCGCCTCGTGGCCGCCGTGCTGTCCGCCCTGCCGCGCTGACCGACCCCCAGACCTGACCGACCGCCTGACCTGGACTGGCGCGTCCCACCGAGGCCCCGAGCGGGGCGGCGACGCGCCCCGGTGCCGGACCCGGACCGAGGGGCCCGTCCCGTGGGACCGACGCGGCGTGGGGCACGCCCGGGCGCGGGCCGTGGGTGATCGTGGGGGTCCGGTGGGGGAATGTGGGGCGTGATGTGGGGATATAGGGGGAAATGTGGGGTGTGGTGGTTGACAGTGGGGAGAAGTGGGGAGATACTGGCGTCACGTGGGCCACGGTGACGCCGCCGTGGAACGCCCCCGAGGCAGGCGCCAGCAGGAGAGGTGGTGAGGGATCGCGTGTTCTCGGGCCGTTACGACCGACAACTCGACGACAAGGGGCGACTCGCCCTCCCGGCCCGTCTCCGCGCCTCGCTCGGCGAGCAGGTGTACCTGGCGCGCGGTCGGGACCGCTGCGTGAACGTCGTGCCGGCCGATGTCTTCGTCGCCGAGGCGATGCGGATGCGCGAAAGGGTCGATCGCGGCGAGCTCGACGAGAACGTGCTCCGCGCCGTCGTCAGTTCGTCAGCGCTCGTCACGCTCGACCGCCAGGGTCGCGTCGGCATCGAGGAGCACCTCCGCACCTACGCCGGCATTGCACTCGGTTCGACCGTGAAGGTCACCGGCGCAGTCGACCGGCTCGAGATCTGGGACGCCGCGCGCTACGAGCGCATCGACGACCTGCACGCCCGCAAGCACGGCGGCGACGACGAGTGACCGCACACCACCACATCGAGAACAGGAGGACCGAGACCCACCGACCGACCACGGACACACGTCCGACCCACCCCGACACCGTCGGAGCGCTTCGTTGACCCTCGACTTCCGTCACCTTCCGGTGATGGGTGCCGAGATCACCGAGCTGTTCGGGACGGTGCCGCCGGGCTTCGTGCTCGACGCCACACTCGGCGGGGGAGGCCACAGCGAGCTGCTGCTCGACCGCTGGCCCCACCTCTCGGTGCTCGGTATCGACCGCGACCTCCGGGCGCTTGCTGCAGCGCAGCAGCGCCTGGCCCGGTTCGGCGACAGGGTGCGGACGTTCCACACGCGGTTCGACGGCCTCGCACACGCCATGGAAGCACTTGCGATCGACACCCTGTCCGGAGCCTTGTTCGATCTCGGCGTCAGCTCTCACCAGCTCGACGCCGCCGAGCGCGGCTTCTCGTACCGCAACACCGCGCCGCTCGACATGCGCATGGACACCGAGCAGCGCTGGAGCGCCGCTGATGTCGTGAACGGCTACACCGTCGACGAGCTCGCGCGGGTGCTGCACACCTACGGCGACGAGCGCTTCGCCCGTCGCATCGCTGCCGCCATCGTCGCGGCGCGTCCCATCGAGACCACCACCGAACTCGCCGAGATCGTGGTGGGTGCCATCCCGGCACCGGCTCGCCGCACCGGCGGACACCCTGCGAAGCGCACCTTCCAGGCCATCCGCATCGAGGTCAACGGCGAACTGGATGCCCTGCCTGGCGCGCTCGACACGGCGATCGACCGGACCTCTCCCACCGGTCGCATCGCCGTGCTCTCCTACCACTCGGGCGAGGACCGCATCGTGAAGGAGCGGTTCCGCGAGGCATCGACAGGTGGCTGTCTGTGCCCGCCCGAGCTGCCGTGCGTGTGCGACGCGGTGCAGACCGTGCGCCTGGTGCGCGGCGTGCCGAAGCAGCCGTCGGCTGCCGAGGTCAGCACGAATCCCCGCGCCAAGAGCGCCCGCCTGCGTGTCGTCGAGCGCATCGACGACACCCCGACCCGCGGGCGCCGCTGCCGCGGTCCCCGCCGCGC
>JBMSSR010000117.1:0-9065 GCA_049424465.1 Ilumatobacteraceae bacterium | reverse complement strand
ACCTCATCGCCGACACGGCCACCATCCTGGTGACGCCCCGACTCCGCACGAGGATGTCATGAGCACCGAGACCGACACGACACCGGCCGACACCGTCGACGCGGCCGCCAACCGTCCGGCGAGCGTGGTGCGTGTCGCGCTGCGCATGCGCCGCACGCAGGTCGGGCTGGTCATCACCGCCGTCATCGCCATCGTGGCGTTCTTCGGCCGCTACATCGCGCCGTACGGCGAGAACGAGGGCATCGGCGTGGCGATGAAGCCGGCCAGCGCCCTGAAGAAGGACTCGCTGTTCGGCTCGGGCGAGCTGGGTCGCGACATCTGGACGAGGTTCCTGTACGGCGGTCGCCCGATCCTCGTCTCGGCGTTCCTCGCCACGGTGTTCGCGCTCGTGCTGGGGGCGATCATCGGACTGGGTGCCGCCTACAACCGCGGCAAGCTCGACGACCTCGTGATGCGCGGCATGGACATCATCCTCGCCTTCCCGCAGATCATCCTCGCACTGCTGGTCATCGCCATGTTCGGCGCCAGCAACACGCTCATCATCCTCACCGTCGGCGTTTCCACGACACCGCGTATCGCCCGTGTGGTGCGCGGTGCGGCGGTGCCGGTCGTCGAGCGGGACTTCGTCGGGGCTGCCGAGGCGCTCGGCGAGTCACGATGGCGCATCCTCAGCCGCGAACTGCTGCCCAACGTGGCCGCGCCGCTGCTGGTCGAGGCCAACCTGCGCCTCACCTATTCGATCGGTGTGGTCGCCGGTATTGCGTTCCTCGGCTTCACGGCCGACCCGCTCGCAGCGAACTGGGGACTCATGATCGACCAGCACCGTGGTGGCCTCATCGGCCAGCAGCCGTGGGGTACCACACTGCCGGTCATCGCCATCGCACTGCTGACCATCGGAACCGGTCTGGTGGGTGACGGCCTGTCGAGAGCCGCCGCCGGCATCGACCGCGGGAGGGACGACGCATGAGCCACGGCACCAGTTCTGCAGAGCACCAGGCGCTCACCATCCGGGGGCTGCGCATCGACGTGGCCGACACCGGCAGCGACATCGTCGACGACGTCGACCTCGTCATCCGCCGCGGCGAGGTGCTCGGTCTGGTGGGCGAGTCCGGATCGGGCAAGACGACGGTCGGCCTCTCGGTGCTCGGCCACGGCCGTCGCGGTGTCCGCCTGTCCGGCGGCATCGTCGAGGTCGGTGACACGTCGATGCTCGCACTCGGCGAGTCGGCACTGCGCGACGCGCGCGGCACGCTCGTCAGCTACGTCCCGCAGGACCCGTCCACGGCGCTCAACCCCGCGCTGCGCATCGAGACGCAGATCATGGAGGTCATGGAGTTCCACGGGTACGGCGAGTCCGACGAGGTACGCCGGGCGCGTGCGGTCGAGGTGATGGGCGAGGTGCTGCTGCCCGGCACGCCGGCGTTCCTGTCGCGCTACCCGCACCAGTTGTCGGGTGGCCAGCAGCAGCGTGTCGGCCTGGCGATGGCGTTCGTCTGCCGGCCGTCGGTGATCGTGCTCGACGAGCCCACCACGGGTCTCGACGTCAGCACGCAGCAGCACGTGCTCGAGACGGTGCGCAGCCTCACCCGCTCGCACGGCGTCGCAGCGCTCTACGTCACCCACGACCTCGCCGTGGTCGCCAACCTCGCCGACCGGGTGGCCGTCATGTACGCCGGTCGTGTGGTCGAGGAGGGTCCGACCCGCGCGATCTTCGCCGACCCGCAGCACCCCTACACGCGGTACCTCACGGCGGCAGCTCCCGACATCAAGTCGAACCGTCCCATCGTCGGCCTTTCGGGCCGTGCACCGTCGCCCGGCCACCGGCCGTTCGGCTGTGCGTTCGCGCTGCGGTGCGAACTGGCGACCGACGAGTGCTCGGCGGCGTTCCCGCCGGTCACGACCGTCAGCGACGGCCACACCGTCCGCTGCATCCGGCACGGTCAGGTGCCCGAGCGCACCAAGGCACAGGGCATCACCGTGGCGCGCGCCGCCGACGCCGAGGTGGTGCTGTCGGTACGTGGCCTCTCGGCGTCGTACACGCGCCACCAGGTGGTGCACGACGTGTCGTTCGACGTGCACCGCAGCGAGTGCGTCGCGCTGGTGGGCGAGTCCGGCTCGGGCAAGACCACGCTGTCGCGCTCGATCGGTGGGCTGCACCGCGAGTGGAACGGCGAGGTCGTGCTCGACGGTGCGACGCTGTCCAGGTCGGCGCGCCAGCGCCCGGTGACACAGCGGCTGTCCATCCAGTACGTGTTCCAGAACCCGTACAGCTCGCTGCACCCGCGGCGCTCGATCGGTGACTCGGTCGCCCGCCCGCTGCGCATCGCGGGTGCCACGGTCGCCGAGGCACGTCGGGCGGTCGACGAGATGCTCGAGCGTGTGTCGCTGACGTCCGCCTACGCGGCGCGCTACCCCGACCAGCTCAGCGGTGGCGAGCGCCAGCGCGTCGCGATCGCCCGTGCGCTCGTCAGCCGTCCCAAGGTGCTGGTGTGCGACGAGGTCACCTCGGCACTCGACGTGCTCGTGCAGGCCGCGGTCGTCGAGCTGCTGCGCGAGCTGCAGCGCGACCTCGGCCTCTCGATGCTGTTCGTCACGCACAACCTGCCGTTGGTGCGCTCGCTCGCCCAGCGGGTGGTCGTGATGGCCGACGGCAAGGTCGTCGAGCTCGGCGACACCGAGCAGGTGCTGACCGCCCCCGAGCAGGAGTACACCCGCCGACTGCTGGCCGACACACCGTCGATCGCGACGGTGCTCGGCGGCTGAGTACCCGGCCGTCGCTGCACGGTCGTCGACAACGCCCACTGCAAGGGAAGGACCACATGACCACGCGCCCGACGATCACCGAGCCGGCACGACAGATCGATGTCGTGCACGAGACGGACGTCCTCGTCGTGGGCTCCGGCCCGGCCGGCCTGGCCGCTGCCGTCGGTGCGGCGCGGGCCGGCGTCGAGGTGACGCTCGTCGAGCGGTTCGGGTGCTTCGGCGGCAACATCACCGTGGTCGGCGTCGAGGGAATGGCGTGGTACCGCCACGAGCAGACCGTCGAGGCCGACGGCATCGGGCGCGAGTTCGAGACCCGTGCCGCTGCGATGGGCGCTGCCGTGCCCGAGAGCCAGTCGCTGTCGTACGAGCTCGACTCGGAGGGGTTCAAGGTCGTGGCCGACCGCATGGTGGCAGAGGCCGGTGTGCGGCCGATGCTGCACCGGGCGTTCGCCGCACCGCTCATGGACGGTGACGCGGTCGTGGGCATCATCACCGAGTCGAAGGCCGGCCGCGAGGCCATCCTCGCCCGTCGGGTCATCGACGCGACCGGCGACGCCGACGTGGCACACCGTGCCGGTGCGCCGACGAGGCGCACCCCGCGCGAGGACATGATGGCCGTGTCGGTGATGTTCCACATGGCCGGTGTCGACAAGCGTGCGTTCATGGCGGGGATCGCCGCCGACCCGCAGACCTACCGCGACTGGGCGGGCAACGGCGAGTGGGACATCGAGACGAGCGGCAAGGAGGACGAACTGTTCTCGCCGTTCGTGCGCTCGCCGTTCAAGAAGGCAGTTGCGGACGGGGTCATCCCGGCGCACCTGTCGACCCTCGCCGGCACCTGGGGAGCGATGCACGACTCGGGCGAGCTCACGTACATGAACGTCATCCACCTCGCCGGCATCGACGGCCTCGACCCCGACGACCTGACGCGCGGCGAGATCGAGGGGCGCGACGCGGCGATGCACGCCATCGAGGCGCTCCGCCGCTACATGCCCGGTTGTGAGACGGCGCGCCTGCGCAACTTCGGCATGTCGCTCGGCGTACGCGACACGCGCAAGATCGAGTCGGTGTACGACATGACCGAAGCCGATGTGCGCAACGAGGCCCGATTCGACGACACGATCGGCATCTATCCCGAGTTCATCGACGGCTACGGCGTGCTCATCCTGCCGACGACGGGTCGGTACATGCACCTGCCGTACCGCAACCTGCTGCCCAAGGGTGTCCGCAACCTGCTCGTCGCCGGCCGCTCGACGGGTGGCGACCGGATCGCGCACGCCGCGACGCGCAACATGGCGTGCTGCGCCGTGCAGGGCCAGGGTGCCGGTGTGGCGGCAGCCCGCTCGCTGCACGACGGGTGCGACCTCGCCGATGTCGACGTGGCCAGGGTGCAGGCCGATCTGAAGAGCCAAGGCGTCCGCACACACTGACCCCAGCGGTTCGGCGCTGCCCCGCCCTGCTGCTGTGACACCTGCTCGCCACGGTGGCGATGACGTCTGCGCCTGCCGGCCACCCGGCTGATCACGCCTTCTGGGTGCCGACCTTCAGGTCCTTGAACGGCGACGTGGTGTCGATGCCCGGCTCCTTGGGCAGGCCGAGCACCCGCTCGCCGACGATGTTGCGCATGACCTCGTCGGAGCCGCCGGCGATGCGGCCGCCCGGTGCGCCGAGGATGAGCGAGTTCCAGGCGTACGTGCCCCACTCGCCGGAGTCGGCGATCAGCTTGGGGCCGAGCACCATGCTGACGAAGTCGCCGAGGCGCAGGCTGTTCAGCGTGCCGGCGAGCTTGGCGATGCTCATCTCGGGCCCGGGCAGCTGGCCGGCCTTGATCTTGTCCATCGCGCGCTGGTTGTTGTAGCCGGCGACGCGGTGATGGATCAGCAGGTCGGCCAGCGCATCGCGCACGAGGGGGTCGGTGTCGAGGCCGTAGTGGCGGACCATCTCGATGATGCGCGTGTACATGTTGATGCCGCCGCCACCGCCGCCACCCGCACCGATGGCAGCGCGCTCGTTCATCAGCGTGGTGAGGGCGACGTTCCACCCGTTGTTGACGTCGCCCAGGCGGTGGTCGTCGCGGACGCGCACCTCGGTGAAGAACACCTCGTTGAAACTGGCACCGCCGGTCATCTGGCGCAGGGGACGCACCTCGACGCCGGGCGCGTGCATGTCGACGATGAAGCCGGTGAGTCCGCGGTGCTTGGGCTGGTCGGGGTCGGTACGGGCGATGATCTCGCCGAGGTCGCTGAATTGTGCACCCGTGGTCCACACCTTCTGGCCGGTGATGACCCACTCGTCGCCGTCACGCTCGGCCTTGGTCTGCAGGCTGGCCAGGTCACTGCCCGCGCCCGGCTCGCTGAACAACTGGCAGCCCACGATGTCGGCGCGGTACATGCGGCGCAGGTACAGCTCCTTGGCGGCATCACTGCCGTGGGCGAGGATCGTCGGGGCGACCATGCCGAGGCCGATGGTGAAGGCGCCCTGGTTGGGCACCTCGTACTGCGACTCGAGCCGCAGGTACGCACGCTCGAACGCGTTGGGCAGCTCGCGCCCGCCGTACTGCGCAGGCCCGCCGATCCAGCCGAACCCGGCGTCGAACTTGGTGCGCCGCCAGTCGCACGCCGCCTTGACGTCGCGC
This sequence comes from Ilumatobacteraceae bacterium, assembly GCA_049424465.1. Lineage (GTDB taxonomy): Bacteria > Actinomycetota > Acidimicrobiia > Acidimicrobiales > Ilumatobacteraceae > UBA668. The sequence goes on along the minus strand of JBMSSR010000117.1, from coordinate 3,667 downwards.
AGTTCGGTCTCGCGGTCCTTCTCCTCGAAGAACGAGACGTTGTCGGAGCCCTCTCCCCACACGAACTTCTTGTCGGCCTCCTTGCGGGGGGCGTTGGCATCGAGGAAGGCCCGTGCCTCGGCCTCGAACTGTTCGAGTGTGATGTCAGCCATGGCCGCACGGTACCGAACGGTCGGCCGGGCGGGCGACCCGTGCTCGCACCGTTGCCGGGGCAGTGGGCCGCCACCACTGGTCGCCGCCCCGGCCCGGCGGTGCGTTAGCGTGCCGCCCGATGGCCCGATACCTCACCGTCGCCGCTGCCCAGATGGGCCCGGTGCAGAAGGACCACACCCGCGCCGACGTGGTCGACCGGCTGCTGGTGATGCTGCGCGATGCCCACTCGATGGGTGCCGAACTGGTGGTCTACCCCGAGCTGGCGCTCACCACGTTCTTCCCGCGGTGGTTCGTCGACGACATCAGCGAGGCCGACCACTGGTACGAGCGCGAGATGCCGAGCCCGGTGGTGCAGCCGCTCTTCGACGAGGCCAAGCGGCTCGGCGTCGGCTTCAGCCTCGGCTACGCGCTGCTCGACGGCGAGGGCCGCCGATGGAACGTGCAGACGCTCGTCGAGCGCGACGGGCGCGTGGTGGGCACGTACCGCAAGACGCACATCCCCGGCCACGAGCACCACGAGCCCGACCGCCCGTTCCAGCACGCCGAGCGGTACTACTTCGAGCCGAGCCCCGAGGGCTTCCCGGTGTGGCGTGCGTTCGGCGGCATCATGGGCATGGCGATCTGCAACGACCGCCGCTGGCCCGAGACGTACCGCGTGATGGGCCTGCAGGGCGTCGAGATGGTGCTCATCGGCTACAACACGCCCATCCACTACGTGCCCGACCCGAGCCAGGACATCCTGCAGGGCTTCCACAACGCGCTCGTCATGCAGAGCGGTGCGTACCAGAACGGCACGTGGGTGATCGGTGTGGCCAAGGGCGGTGTCGAGGAGGGGGTCGACTCGCTCGGCCAGTCGATGATCGTCGCGCCGAGCGGCCAGATCGTCGCCCAGGCACTGACGACCGACGACGAGGTCATCGTCGCCCGGTGCGACCTCGACTGGTGTGCCCGCTACAAGGGCACCCTGTTCGACTTCGACCGCTACCGCCGCCCCGAGGTGTACGGGCGCATCACGGGCCAGCGCGGCGTCGTGTTGCCCGACTGACCCGTCGTGATCGCCATGTCGCTCGGGCACTTCGTTGCCGTGCTGCTCGCCGGGTGCGCCGCGGGCACCATCAACACCATCGTCGGCTCGGGGTCGCTCATCACGTTCCCCACGCTGCTCGCGCTCGGGTACTCGCCGCTCGTCGCCAACGTCTCCAACAACATCGGCCTCGTGCCCGGTTCGCTGTCGGGCGCGATCGGCTACCGGCGCGAGCTTGCCGGCCAGCGGCGGCGGCTCGCACGGCTGGTCCCGGCGTCGGCGCTCGGCGCGCTCGTCGGCTCGACGCTCCTGCTCGTGCTGCCGAGCGACGTGTTCGACAACGTCGTGGTGGTCCTCGTCATCGCTGCCCTCGTGCTGGTGGTCACGGGACCGATGCTGTCGAAGCGGCTCGCGGCTCGTCGCGCGGCCCGTGCGGGCGAGCACCGGGACGTGACGCCGTTGCTGTGGGCGCTGGTGGCGGCCGCTGGTGTGTACGGCGGCTACTTCGGCGCGGCACAGGGCATCATCCTCATCAGCGTGCTCGGCATCCTGATCGACGACGGGCTGCAGCACCTCAATGCCACCAAGAACGTGCTGGCCCTCACCGTCAACGGCGTTGCCGCAGTGGTGTTCATCGCGACGACGGAGGTCAACTGGGCGGTGGCAGGCACCATCGCGATCGGCGCGACCGCGGGCGGACAGATCGGCGCGCGCTACGGGAGGCGGCTCGACCCTCGGCTGTTGCGCGGCGTGATCGTCGTCGTCGGCCTGACGGCGGTGTTGCGCCTGCTCGGGGTCGTCGGATGACGAACGCCGGTCGGGGCGCCGATCGCGACGTCGTCGTCGATCCGTACCTCGGCACGGTGGTCAACATCGTCCGGTCGCGGCAGGGGCGCCCGAACCTGCCAGAGGGCTGTCCGTTCTGCGTCGGCGGCCTCGAGGCCCCCGAGCCCTACGACGTGCGCGCGTTCCCCAACCGGTGGCCGGCGCTCGGCGACGGGCGGTGCGAGGTGGTGCTGTACACCCCCGACCACGAGGCGAGCCTGTCGTCGATCGGTGCGACAGGTGTCCGTCGCGTGATCGACCTGTGGGCCGAGCGCACTGCGGCGATGTGGCAGCGCGACGACGTCGAGTTCGTGCTCGTGTTCGAGAACCGCGGTGCCGAGGTGGGCGCCACCATCCCGCACCCGCACGGGCAGATCTATGGGTACGACCACGTGCCGTCGCGGCCGGCGGCGCGTCTGCGCGCTGGATGGCGACCTGACACGGCCGCAGGCGATCGGCTGGTGGTCGGGCGCGACGACTGGTGCGCGGTCGCGGTGGCGGCCCCGGTGTACCCGATCTCGCTGTCGGTGTTCCCCACCGAGCAGGTCGCCGACCTGCCGTCGATGTCCGGCGCCCAGCGCGACGGCCTGGCCGAGGTGCTGGTCGACGTCCTCGCCCGGCTCGACCGGTTCTACGACCGGCCGCTGCCCTACATGATGTGGGTCAACCAGGGCCCGCAGCCCGGGACGCGGTCGGCGCGCGACAGCGTGTCGCCGGGCGGGCACTGGCTCGATGTCGAGATCGTGTCGCCGTGGCGTGCACCCGGCGTGTCCCGCTACATCGCCGCCGCCGAGGTGGCGTGCGACGAGTACTTCAACCCGCTCGACCCCTCCGAGGTGGCCAGCCGGCTGCGGACCCCGTGACGCCGAGCCGTGCGGCAGCAGTGCTGGGGCCCGGCCCGTGGCCGGATCGCTCGCAATCGGCCCCGCGGTTTGACAAAATGTAAAGGTGACGACCCAGCACCTGCCTGCCACCGTCGACTTCGTGGTCAACGGCCGCCCGGTGTCGGTGCGTGCCGATCACCCGCACCTGCTGTCGGCGCTGCGGGACGAGCTCGACATCACGTCGCCCAAGGACGGCTGCTCGCCGTCGGGGCAGTGCGGGTGCTGCACGGTGATGATCGACGGCAAGGCAGTGGTCAGCTGCCAGCAGCCGCTCACCAAGGTCGCCGGTCGGTCGGTCACGACGCTCGAGGGTGTGGCCGATGACGAACGGACCCGCTACGCCGAGGCGTTCGCAGCATGCGGTGGCCTGCAGTGCGGGTTCTGCATCCCCGGCATCGTGATGCGCGCCAAGGCGCAGGTCGACAAGAAGGGTGCCGCGCTCGAGCGCAGCGACATGGCACGGCACCTCGGCGCGCACCTGTGCCGCTGCACGGGCTACGTCAAGGTGCTCGACGCGATCGAGGCCGTGGCGAAGGGCGACGAGTGCAGCGTGTCGCTGTCGGGGTCGGTCGGTGGTCGCGGCACCAAGTACGAGGCCGAGGCACTGGCGCTCGGCGACCGCGGCTACGTCGACGACCTCCGCGTGCCCGGCATGCTGCACGCCGCGCTGCACCTCGCCGCGCACACCCGTGCCGACGTGCTCGCCATCGACACGCTCCGCGCGCTCGACGCGCCCGGCGTCGTCGCCGTGTACACGGCCGCCGACATCCCTGCCGAGCTG
>JBMSSR010000116.1:0-9267 GCA_049424465.1 Ilumatobacteraceae bacterium | reverse complement strand
CTCAACATCGCCTTTGTGGGTTACTCGCCCTTGGGGCGTGGGTTGTTGACCGGTGGCATTCAAAGCTTTGACGACTTGGACCCCAAGGACCGCCGCCGCATTCACCCGCGTTTTCATGGCGACAACCTGGCCCACAACCTCACGCTGGTGGCGCGCATGCAAACCATGGCCGACCGCTTGGGGCTGACCAGCGCGCAACTGGCCATGGCTTGGACAGTGGCGCAGGGCGACGACATCGTGCCCATCACCGGCACGCAGCGCGTGACGTACTTGGAACAAAGCGTGGCCGCCGCGGGCTTCACCTTGAGCGCAGACGACAGCGCCGAGCTGGAAGCCATCTTCACCCCCGAGAGCCGCGCGGGCGAGCGCTACCCGCGCGCCATGTTGGCGGGCTTGGGCATTTGATTTTTTCTTTCATCTCAACAACTTTTGCAGAGGCACCATGAGCAAAGATCCCCGCGTTGAATCGGCCATTTCACATTGGGCCCCCCGTTTTGTGTCGAACGGCGTGTTGCTGACCGACTTTCAAGAAGTCACCCGTGGCATTGAACGCTGGGAAGACTGGACCAGCGCCTGGTGCAAACGCGCCGAGGTGCACGAACGCCAACCCCTCGATACCGGTGAGCGGGCGCTCGAGACCGACGAGTCCGCTGCGGCCGTCCGGCACGTCGACCTGGGTCGTGTCGCCCGTGACGACCACCTTCGAGCCGAAGCCGATTCGGGTGAGGAACATCTTCATCTGCTCGGGCGTCGAGTTCTGGGCCTCGTCGAGGATGATGAAGCTGTTGTTGAGCGTGCGACCGCGCATGAACGCGAGCGGCGCGACCTCGACCGCCTGGCGTTCGATGAGCTTCTGCACGCCCTCGGGCTCGAGCATGTCGTACAGCGCGTCGTAGAGCGGGCGCAGGTACGGGTCGATCTTGGCCATCAGGTCGCCGGGAAGGAACCCGAGACGTTCACCGGCCTCGACCGCTGGGCGGGTGAGAATGATGCGCTGCACCTGCTTGCTCTGCAGTGCCTGCACCGCCATGGCCACCGCCAGCCAGCTCTTGCCCGTGCCGGCCGGGCCGAGGCCGAAGGTGATGACGTGCTCGCGGATCGTGTCGATGTAGCGCTTCTGGCCGGCGGTCTTGGGCCGCACGGTGCGTCCCTTGGCCCCGCGCAGGACGTCATCGGTGAGCACACGGCTGGGGCGTTCGTCGGCGAGCACCATGTCGATGCTGCGCCGTACGGCGGTCTCGTCGAGGTGCTGGCCCTGCTGCAGCAGCACCACGAGTTCCTCGAGCAGGCTGCCCATCACCTCGGACTGCGGACCCTCGATGTGCACCTCGTTGCCGCGGACCACCACCGACGTCTCGGGGAACGCCGCCTCGACGAGGCGCAGGTGAGCGTCGCGCTGGCCGAGCAACCCGGACATCAGGTGCGCACCGGGGACGATGACGGAATACGGCTTCGTCGCTGGGGTCATACGGTGCGGTCCGCGAGTGGACTCATCGGTGCCACGGTAGCGACTCGGGCGGTCCGTTGGCATCCACCACTCTTCGTGGTCACTTGGACGCCCCTTGCGCGATTCCCGAGACCGTGCGAACATGACCAGTCACCACGGCCATCCGCCGTGCAGTGCACCCGCAGCACTACCGTCGACCGCCGGAAGGAGGCACATGTCGCGAGCACGAACCCTCCTCGGCACCTGGGGCCTCGCCGTGGGCGCCGTGGCCGTGGCGCTGGCGCTCACCGCCGTCGACGGCACCCTGCAGCAGGCAGGTGGCCTCGCTGTCGTGGCGTGCCTCGCCGCCGCGGTCGGTGCCGAGGTGCGGCCCGCCGGCGCGCACCCCACCCGGCGGCTGCTCGGCGACGTCGGCATCGTGGCGCTGGGCAGCTGGATCACGACCTGGTCGGTCATCTCACAGCCCGTCGCCGACCGCTCGGGTGGCCGCTCGCTCGACCTCGTGCTGCAGAGCCTGCAGTACCCCGCCGCCGCCGTGGCACTCGTGCTCGCCGCGCTCATGCTGCTCAACCGCTCGCCGCGGGCCGATTCGGTGGCGCGACTCACCCTCACCACCCTCTTCCTCGTCATGCCGGCGGTCGCCCTCGCCGCCACCGGGCCCGACGACGGCATCGACCGCGTCGTGCGCTCGCTGTCGGCGCTCGCCCTCGCCGGCGCCGTCACGGTCCGCGTCGTCCTGGCGGTCACCGCCAACTCCCGCCACCAGGCCGAGCTCATCCACGACGCGCAGACCGACCCGCTCACCGGTCTCGCCAACCGAACCGTCCTCATCCAGCGCATCAACGACCTGCTGCGCACTGCGTGGGACCAGGACCTCCACCCGACGATGTTCTTCATCGACGTCGACCGGTTCAAGAACATCAACGACTCGCTCGGGCATGCAGCAGGTGACGAGGCGCTCATGGCCGTCGCCCGTCGCCTGACGGCTGCCCTTCCCGAGGACGCCACGGTGGCACGCATGTCGGGTGACGAGTTCGCGGTCCTGCACCCGTCCCTGCGCTCGCAGTCCGAGTCGATGGGGCTGGCCGAGCACCTGCTCACCGTGTTCCGCGACCCGCTCGCGCTGTCACAGGGCGACGTCTTCGCGACCATCAGCATCGGTGTCGCTGCCATCAACGCCACGACCACGACGTCCCCCGACGACCTCGTGCGGCACGCGCACACCGCGATGTACCGGGCCAAGGACGCCGGTCGCAACTGTGCGGCGGTCTACGACGAGAGCATGCACGAGCGAGTCGCTCACCGCCTGGCTGTCGAGACCGCGCTGTACCGCGCACTCGACCGGCGCGAACTGTTGCTGTATCACCAGCCCATCCTCGACCTCACGACGGGTGAGGTGGTCGGCTTCGAGGCGCTGATGCGCTGGCAGAAGGCCGACGGCACGATGGTCTCGCCCGCCGAGTTCATCCCGATCGCCGAGGAGACCGGCACGATCGTGCCGATCGGGTCGTGGGCACTGCTCGAGGCACTCACCACGCTGCAGCAGTGGATCGCGGACGGCGTGTGCAGCCCCGACGCGACGATGTCGGTCAACGTGTCGCCGCGACAGCTCGGCGATGCCAACTTCCCGTCAGCGGTCAGCGAGGCGCTCACCCGGTCGGGCGCGTCGCCGCACTCGCTGTGGCTCGAGGTCACCGAGAGCGTGATGATCTCCGAGCCCGAGGTCGCGCTCGCGACGCTGCAGCGGCTGTGCGCGCTCGGCGTGCGTGTGGCGATGGACGACTTCGGTACCGGCTACTCGTCGCTGTCACTGCTGCAGAAGTTCCCGCTGCAGCGCCTCAAGATCGACCGGGCCTTCGTCAAGGGTCTCGCCGACAATCCCCACGACCGCAGCCTGGTGCGCACCATCGTCGCAATGGGCCACTCGCTCGGCCTCGACATGGTCGCTGAGGGCGTCGAGAGCGTGCAACAGCTCCAGGTGCTCAGCGATCTCGGCTGCCACAAGGCGCAGGGCTACCTGATCAGTCATCCCGTGCCGCCCGACGCGATGCGCAGCACCGTGTCGGCCCTCGAGCGGCTCGGCAGGTTCCCGGGCCTGCGCACCGACACCGCACCGCTCGTCTGACGAACCCATCGTTCGCGACGACGAGTCGGCACTCCGACCGTCGTCGGGTCTGATTACTTGCGCAGCCAGGACGCGAGCCTGCCCAGCGCGCCCGTGGCCTCGCTCGGCACAGCACCGCGCGCTGGCGTTGTCCTGAACGAGCCAGCGGGCTTGGACGAACCGCCACAGCGACAGCGCTCGTTCTTCGGCACATCGCCGAGCACCTGCTCGACGTGGGCGCCGCACCCGGCCCAGCTCGGCTTCCCACACTGCTTGCACATCACACGTCGACACATACCCCCTAGGGTATCAGAGAACGAGGACTCAGCCCGCTCACGCCGGCGGGGTCAGCCCCAGTCGCTCGTGCGCGATGCCCCGCAACCGGCGGTAGTCGACCTTGCCGTTGGGCGCCCGACCGATGGTGTCGACGACCACGAGGTGCCGTGGCGCCTTGTACGCCGCAAGGTGGTCGCGCACCGAGCGCACCAGCTCGTCCAGCACGGGCACGGCGCCGTCGACGGGCTCGACCACCGCGCAGATGGTCTCGCCGAAGCGGTCGTCCGGCAGGCCGACCGCGACTGCATCGCGCACCGACGGATGGCGCTTCAGCGCCTCCTCGACCTCCTCGGGGAACACCTTCTCCCCGCCCGTGTTGATGCACACGGAACCGCGGCCGAGCAACAGCAGTGTGCCATCGGCGTTCACCTCGGCCCAGTCGCCCGGCACGCTCCACCGCTGACCGTCGAACATGCGGAAGGTCTGTGCCGTCTTGTGCTCGTCCTTGTAGTAGCCGAGCGGGATGAACCCGCCAACTGCCACGAGCCCGCGTTCGCCCGACCCCGGCTCGACCCGGCGGCCGTCCTCGGTGAACACCGCGCAGCTCGGACCGAGCTGGAACCGCGCGGTCTGTGTCGTCCCGCCGGTCGTCGAGACCGACGCGCCCATGCCGACTGCCTCGGACGACCCGAACGAGTCGAACATCGCGGCCTGAGGAATGTGGCGCAACAGCCCCTGCTTGTTCTCCTGGCTCCACATCACACCCGACGAGGACACCATCAGCACCGATGACAGGTCGTACGCGGATGGTGCAGCATCGAGGTGCTCGAGGATCGGCCCGGCGAACGCCTGCCCGACGATGATCACCGAGTTGACACGGCGCCGCTCGACCTCGCGCAACAACTCGGCCGGGTCGAAGTGGCGCGACGGCAGCGTGACCACGCAGCCGCCCATGTTCATCGCGATGAAGCTCGAGAACTGGCCGGTGCCGTGCATGAGGGGACACGCCGACAGCAGCACCAGCCCCGGCGTCGTCGGGTCGAGTCGCGCCACGAGCTCGTCGACGGTGGTGGCCGGCGGCACGCCGAGCAGTGCGTTGCCGCCGGCGCCCAACACGTTGAACAGGTCGTCCTGGCGCCACATCACGCCCTTCGGCATGCCGGTGGTGCCGCCCGTGTAGAGCAGCAGCTGATCGTCACCGCTGCGCCCCCACGGGGCCCGGACACCCGACGGCGCGCCGGTGTCGACCACCGACTCGTAGTCGACCGCCCAGGCGGGTGCCCCGCCACCGACCGGACCGGGTCGATCGGCGACCCAGTACCAGCGCCGCACACGCGGCAGCTCGTGGCGCACGCGGTCGACGAGGTCGGTGAACGACGCATGGAACACCACTGCCTCGGCGTCGGCGTTGTCGAACAGGTAGACGATCTCGTCGTGCCCGTAGCGATAGTTGGTGTTGACCGGCGCGAGGCCCGCCTTGAACGCGGCGACGTAGGTCTCGAGGTACTCAGGTCCGTTGTGCAGATAGGCAGCGACCTTCGCCTGGTGCCCGAGTCCGGCCGACAGCAGGTCGACCGCGAGCCCGTTCGCCCGGCGGTCGAACTCGGCCCACGAGATCACCCGGTCGCCCTGCACCTGGCACGGTCGGTCGGGTACCCGCGACGCGACCGCCTCGTACACGTCGGCGAAGTTCCAGCCGGCCATCGACGCCTCCCACGCGCCCGACCCCCTCGGGCGCTCGACCGGAGGCTAGCGAGGCACGGTCACGACAGGTGGAGCATGCGCCGCGCGTGCTGCATCGTCGTGATGGCGGCCATGGTCGACTCCGCCCCCTCGTTCAGGTTGGGGCCCGTCGGCGTCAACCCGTCGAAGCCGCCGCCCGTCGCCCAGTCGACCATCGGTGCACCGACATCGTTGTGGCCGAGGAACCACCTCGCACTGAGGTCGACGACGTCGCGCCACGCCGTTGCACCGTCGAGTCGCGCCGCGGTCGCAGCCGCGTCGGCGAGGGCCGCCACCTCGATCGGCTGCTGGTCGAAGCCCGGCCGGGGCTCGCCCGGCGCCCAGCCACCAGCCGGCGTGACGCTCAGCCACCCCGACCGGCCGGTCTCGGTGTCGACGAGCCAGCGCAACAGCTCGATGCCTGCGGCGTACATCCGTCGATCACCAGTCGCCGCTCCGGCGACGAGGAGCATCTCGGGGATCACCGCGTTGCCGTAGGTGAGCCGTTCCTCTGGCCACGGCCAGCGCCGACGACGCCCCGAGCCATTGCCGTTCGTCGGCGACTCCGCCCACCGGCGCGCTGCGTCGGTCAGCACGGCGCGCGCCGTGAACGACTCGGGCACCGCTGCGAGCACTCGCGCCGCGCCGAGGACCGCGAACGCAGTACTGCGCAGGTGCCGGGAGCGGAACTCGGCGGCATGGTCGAACAGGCGCACGGCGCGAGCACGTACGTCCTCGGGCAGCGACGACGATGCTGCTTCGCCCAGCCCCCACAGCGCACGCCCGCACGCGTCGTCATCGCAGCCGTTGTCGAGCCACACGCCGTTCGTGTCACGCCGGTTCGCGAAGCGGCCCCGGCCACGGTGCGCATGCTCGAGGAACCGGACGGCGCGCTCGGCCAGCGTCTCGACGAACGCATCGCCCGGTTCACGGGCCGCGAGGACGAGCAGGCGCGCCGAGTCATCCGTGCAGTAGCCATGCTCCACCCGCGGGTTCGTCCGGTCGCAGTGCTCGTAGAGCCCGAGCGGAGTGCTGAGCCGCCACAGGTGACGGAGGTGCGGCCGTACGGAGACCGTGACGGGCTCGAGGTGGGTGGTGACGGCCGGGTTCACGCGACCCGCCCGGCCTGCTCGACCTCACTGCGGTGGAACGCGCACTGTGCGGCGATGTCGAGGTACCGCCGCGCCACGGCAGGCCACAGCGCACCGGCGGCGGCCCGGCGCGCTGCGGCACGCATCGACGCCGCCAACCGCGCATCGCACAGTGCGAGCCGCAGCGCACGTGCCACCGCACCAGCGTCAGCGTGCGGCACGACGAGGCCAGCGCCCCCTGCCAGCAGTTCGCGGGCATGCGGGAAGTCGGTGGCCACCACCGGCCGTTCGGACGCCACGGCCTCGATCAGCACGCCGGACGTGACCTGCTCGCGGGTCTCGTACGGCAGCAGCACCACGTCAGCGCTGCGCACGAGACGGTTGAGGCTCGTGACGTCACGGTACGACGCATCGAACTCGACGATGTCGTCGACGCCGCGGGCGATCGACCGGTGTCGGAGCGACTCGCGATATGACTCGCCAGATGTCGCCAGCACCTTCGGGTGTGTCTCCCCTGCGACGACGTATCGAGGCGAGGGGATCAGGTCGCGCAACTCGGCCATCGCGTCGATGCCGACCTCGATGCCCTTGCCGGGCCCGAGCAGGCCCCACGTCAGGACCGTCGGTCGTTCGCCCCGACGACGCTCGCCCAGGCGCGGTGTATTGGGGTGGGCACCGTGCGGCACGACGTGCACCGTCGCCGGGTCGACTGCGTAGGCGCTGAGCAGGCGGACGTTCGCCGCGCCGCTCATCACGACGACGGCATCGCTCATCACGGCGAGCTGCTCGACGATCGTGCGCTGGTGCGGGGTCGGCTCGCCGAGGACGGTGTGCAGCACGGTGACGACCGGCCGCGAGACCCCTGCGATCACGTCGAGGACGTGCTCTCCGTCCGGCCCCCCGTAAATGCCGAACTCGTGCTCGACGATCAGTGCATCGTGCTGGTTCGCGAACGCAACCACATCGGGGACCGAGGATGTCGCGCCGTGGACGAGCTCGGCACCGACCCGCGGGTCGCGTCGCCGGGCCCAGTCGGCGGACTCGACGACGTCGATCACGCCGACGCTGGTCGACGGCGAGACCTCGGCCAGTGCGGTGACGAGGGCCGCGCCGAAGGTGGCGAGTCCGCACTGCGTCGGCGGGAAGGTCCCCATGTGTGCGAGTGACCGCATTCCCGAGCGAGGTGACACAGGGGTCGACGGACGGAGGGTCATGGTCGATCGGCTCGGCGGATGGGCGAGCTGCGACGTCGGGAGTGCAGTGGGGTCCATGTCACCATCACAACGACGGCGGTGCCGTGTCGGTAAGAACCGAACGTCGCCGTCCGCTGCACCCTCAGGCCGCGCAAGACGGCCCGACCCGACGGTGCGCGGCAGCGGGTGATGGCACACGGCCGTCCGTCACATCAGGTCATCGGGTGCAGGAACAGGTGCGTGAGCAGTTCCGAGAGGCGGCCAGTCGCGAGGGCGACGCAGCTGTCGGCAGCGCCGTAGTACATCCGGATGGTCTCGCCGTCGTCGTCCAGGATCCAGCCGCACGGGAACACGACGTCTGGTACGTCGCCGGCCGTCTCGTACGGTGCTGCAGGACCGAAGATCCACTCGTTGCCGCGAGCGATGACCCGCTCGGGGTGGTTGCGGTCCAGCAGCGCCAGGCCGAGCCGGTACAACGAGCCCGACGCCGTCGTGCGCACGCCGTGGTACATGACCAACCACCCCGCCTCGGTCTCGAGCGGCGGCGGGCCCAGCCCCACCTTGGCGGCGTCCCACCAGCCACCCTTGCGCGCCTCGATCACCGGTGCCGGACTGCCCCAGTGCAGCAGGTCGGGACTCCAGGACAGCCAGATGTGCGCCTCGACCCGACCCGTCGACGAGATCGGGCGGTGCAGCATCGCCCACTGACCGTTGATCCGACGCGGGAACAATGCGGCGTCCTTGTCGTCGGGTACCTGCGTGACGCCGAGTCGTTCGAAGTTGACGAAGTCGTCGGTGACGGCGAGGCACACGAGCGGACCGGCCATCGAGAAGCCGGTGTACACGATGTAGTACCGACCCTCGATCTCGGTGATGCGCGGGTCCTCGATCCCCCAGTGCTCCGCCCACGAGGCGAGGTTCGGCGCCATGGTGCGGTGCGAGTCGACCGTCCAGTCGGTGTAGCCGTTCTTGCTGCGGGCGACAGTGAGCCGCGACAGGCCGCTGCGGTCCTCGACACGGACCAGCAGCAGCGTCTCGCCACCGAACATCACCGCCGCAGGGTTGAAGACCGCGTTCACCATGTCGGGCCAGTCGCACGCGGTGAGGATCGGGTTGTCCTCGAAACGTCGGAACAGCTCCCGCGAATCATGACGGCGGGCGCTCACGCGCTCGATGAGCTGTTGCACGTCGGCCGCAGTGGAGCCGTTGCCCGGCAGCAACTCCTCCGGCAGTGGCGTCTCGGTCATGGGCTGGTCACTCGTTGGTTCCATACGTGCCATTGCACCGAGTCGCGCGCTCTGCGGGAAGGTGCCGAACGACAGCGCCCCCGCCCCGATCGGCACTTCACCGCACCCGTTGTCGGGGCGCACCATGACGATGGCACATGCGTCTCCGACTCCCGGGGGACGACATCGTCCGGTGTGAGGGCGGGGC
>JBMSSR010000115.1:0-9298 GCA_049424465.1 Ilumatobacteraceae bacterium | reverse complement strand
AGACGTAGGTCCCCCAGTCGGGGTGCTCGCCCTGCCGCGGGTCGGCGTGCTCGTACAGCGCCGTGCCGTCGAAGCGGGCGAGGCTCCAGTCGTCCTTCGGGAAGTGCGCCGGGACCCAGTCGACGATGACACCGATGCCCTTGGAATGCATCGTGTCGACGAACGCGCGGAAGTCGTCCGGCGACCCGTAGCGCGCCGTCGGCGAGTAGTAACCGGTGACCTGGTAACCCCACGAACCGCCGAAGGGGTGCTCGGCGACCGGCAGCAGCTCGATGTGGGTGAAGCCCAGCGCGCTGACGTGCTCGGCGAGGCTCTCGGCGATGTCGCGATAGTGCTGCAGGTCGTAGCGCCACGAGCCGAGATGGACCTCGTAGATGCGCAGCGGTGAACCGGGGGCCGCGCTGCGGCGGCGCATCCAGTCGTCGTCGGTCCAGCGGTGCCGGCTCGCGACCGGGACCACACTGGCCGTGTCGGGCGGACACTCAGACGCCTGGGCCATCGGGTCGGCCTTCAGCGTCGTGCGTCCCTGGCGGTCGACCACCGCGTACTTGTACGTGTGTCCGGGTCGCGCCGCCGGCACCACGTTCGCCCAGATCCCCGACGAGCCCTGCGGCTGCAGCTCGGTGCCGTCGGCCCAGCCGTTCCACTCGCCGCAGGCGTACACACGCTCGGCGTTCGGCGCCCACACTGCGAACCGCACCCCGCTCTCGGGCTCGGGGCCGACCGGGTGCGCACCCAGCACCTCCCACAACCGACGGTGGTTGCCCTCGCCAATCAGAAAGAGGTCGACGTCGCCCAGCAGCACGAGCCGAGCGTAGTCGGGGCCCGCGCCCGGGCACCCCGTGTGCCGAGAGCACGACGACCGCGCCGCTGGGGTCGGAGGCCGGCGGGCACACCACGGGTGTCCTCGCCGTCGAGGCAGTGCGGGCTACCTTGCGGGGCGTGCGCGTGTTGATGCTGTCGTGGGAGTTCCCGCCACACGTCATCGGCGGCATCAGCACTCACGTCGAGGGCCTTGCCCGAGCACTCGTCCGCGCCGGTCACGAGGTCGTCGTGTGCACGGTCTCGGGCGGCGGCACCGTCGACGACATCGACGAGGTCATCGACGGCGTACGCGTCCTGCGCGCCGACACATCGCTGCCGTGGCTGCCCGACGACGAGTTCGTCACCCGCATGGCGAGCATCAATCATCACCTCGTGCGCGTGAGTGCCCGTCTTGGCGGCTGGACGCCCGACGTCGTACACGCCCACGACTGGATGACCGCCTGGGCAGGCGACACGCTGAAGAGCCTGCACGGTGTGCCGCTCGTCGCGACCGTGCACGCCACCGAACGCGGTCGCCACGGCGGTCACCTGCCACCCGGCCTCCCCGGCACCATCAACTCGATCGAGTGGTGGCTCACCTATCAGGCACGGTCAGTCATCGCGTGCTCGCAGTTCATGGTGCACGAGATCATCGACGGCTTCGACCTGCCGCCCGGCAAGGTGCGCCTCGTGCCCAACGGCATCGACATCGCGCGGTGGTCGCCGCGCGCGAGGCGCAGCACTCCCGATCGGCCGCTCGTCGTCGCGTGGGGACGCGTGCAGTTCGAGAAGGGGTTCCAGGTACTGGCACGTGCGATGGGCGAGCTGCGCCACCGCGTACCGGGCATCCGCTGCGTCATCGCCGGGCGCGGCACGTACCTGCCCGATCTCCAGTCGACGATCGACTTCGAGGGTGTCGGCGACATCGTGCAACTGGCAGGTTTCGTGCCCGATGACGAACTGCGGTCGTTGCTCGCCGAGGCGTCGTGCGTCGTCATCCCCTCGCTGTACGAGCCGTTCGGCATCGTCGCGCTCGAGGGCATGGCGGCAGGCGCCCCCACCGTTGTCGCCCGCACCGGTGGACTCGCCGAGATCGTCGGCGGCACCGGCGCGGGCGTGCTGTTCGAGCCGGGCGACCACCACGCACTCGCCGATGCGATCGCCGGCGTCGTCACGGATCCGACCGGCGCCGACCGACTGCGCACCGAGGCTGCGTCACTCCTGCGGCGCACGTACTCGTGGGACGCCGTCGCGGCGTCGACGATCGAGGTCTACCGCGACGCGTCGCGCTGACCGCTCGCACGCGGCACGAGTGCGTGGAACTTTTCCACGACGTGTCGCGCGTCACGCGCTCGCGTCGACGGCAGATCGCCGGTCAGTCGATGTGCACGTGCCGACTAACGTCGCCGGGATGCGAGCAGTCCGACAGTTCAACGTCGTCCCCGCCATCCCCGAACCGCTGCAGGCACTCTCCGAGTTGGCCGCCAATCTGC
Source organism: Ilumatobacteraceae bacterium (assembly GCA_049424465.1). Classification (GTDB taxonomy): domain Bacteria; phylum Actinomycetota; class Acidimicrobiia; order Acidimicrobiales; family Ilumatobacteraceae; genus UBA668. The sequence goes on along the minus strand of JBMSSR010000115.1, from coordinate 7,001 downwards.
ACTGGACGTGGGACAGCGAGACCAAGGCACTGTTCCGCAGCCTCGACCCGGTGGCGTGGAAGGCCACCGGCGAGGACCCGTTGCACGTCATCGCTGCCGTCACCCCGACGCGCTGGCAGGAGCTCGCTGCCGACCCTGACATCGTCGCCGCCACCGCAGCAGCAGCAGCGCGGTTGCGCGACGCGATCTCGTCGCCGCGTTGGTTCGACCAGCGCGAGTCGTCGCCCCTCGGCCTCGTTGCGTACTTCTCGCCCGAGTTCGGCATCAGCGAGACCGTGCCGCAGTACTCGGGCGGTCTCGGCGTACTGGCCGGCGACCACCTGAAGGCGTCCAGCGACCTCGGCATCCCGCTCGTCGGTGTCGGCCTGCTCTACGCCGAGGGCTACTTCCGCCAGCGACTCAATGCCGACGGGTGGCAGGAGGAGCGGTACCCGCGCCTCGAGCCGGCCCACCTGGCCGCCCAGCAGACCGGCGTGCAGATCACCGTCGAACTGGCCGACGACGTGGTGCGCGCCAACGTGTGGCGTCTCGACGTCGGCCGCACCCGCCTGTTCCTGCTCGACACGGCGGTCGAGGGCAACAGTGAGGCCGGCGCCGGTATCACCAACCGCCTCTACGGCGGCGACAAGGAGCACCGTCTGCGCCAGGAGATCCTGCTCGGCATCGGCGGCGTGCGCGCGCTTCGCGCGCTCGGTCTCGACCCGCAGGTGTTCCACACCAACGAGGGTCACGCCGGCTTCCTCGCGTTCGAGCGCATCCGCGAGCTCGTCGCGACCGGCCTGTCGTTCGCCGAGGCCGTCGAGGCCGTTCGCGCCGGCGGCGTGTTCACCACGCACACGCCAGTGCCGGCCGGCATCGACGTGTTCCCGCGCGAACTGATGGAGAAGTACTTCACCAAGTTCGCGTCGAGCTGCCGCATCTCGTTCGACCAGCTCATGGCCGTCGGCGCCCGATCCGGCACGGCCGAGGACGAGTTCAACATGGCGGTGATGGGCCTGCACCTCAGTGCGCGCAGCAACGGTGTCGCGCAGCTGCACGGTGAGGTCAGCCGGCACATGTTCGCCGACCTCTGGCCCGACGCGCCGGTCGACGAGGTGCCGATCACCGCGATCACCAACGGCGTGCATGCCCACACGTGGGTCGGCGATCACGTGACACCGTTGTTCGTGAAGAGCGTCGGCCCGATCTGGGACGGCGCCGACCAGGCGTCGTGGGACGGCATCGACAAGCTCTCACCCACAGAGATCTGGGAGGCACGCAGCAAGGGTCGCGCCGACCTCGTGTCGTTCGTGCGCACGCGCATGGGTGAGGCGCTGCTCGACCCGAAGGCGCTCACCATCGGATTCGCCCGTCGGTTCGCCACCTACAAGCGCGCCACCCTGCTGCTCAGCCAGCCCGAGCGGCTCCGCGCCCTGCTGCTGTCCGCCGACCGACCGGTGCAGTTCGTCTTCGCCGGCAAGGCGCACCCGGCGGACCAGCCCGGCAAGGAGATGATCCGCGACATCGAACTGTTCGCGCGACGCCTCGACCTGCGCCACCGCTTCGTGTTCCTGCCCGACTACGACATGGCGATCGCACGCCGCATGTACCGGGGTGCTGACGTGTGGCTCAACAACCCGCGTCGGCCGCTCGAGGCATGCGGTACCAGCGGCATGAAGGCTGCGCTCAACGGCTGCCTCAACTGCAGCATCCTCGACGGCTGGTGGGACGAGTGCTTCGACGGGCACAATGGCTGGGCCATCAACTCGGCCGACGACGACCCCGACTCGGCGCGCCGCGACGAGCGCGAGGCCACGAGCCTCTTCGGTCTCATCGAGCGCGAGATCGTGCCGCTGTTCTACGACCGCGACGACACGGGCGTCCCGCTCGGCTGGACGCAGATGATGCAGCACAACTGGAAGTCACTCGGACCGTTCGTCACCGCGGCACGCATGGTGCGCGACTACACGACCCGCCTGTACGAGCCGGCGGCATCCAGTTCGCGACAGGCACTCGCCGACTCGGCTGCGGTCGCACGAGACCTCGCGACGTGGAAGTCGCGCGTCCGCACGGCGTGGCCACAGGTGCACGTCGTCGACGTCACCACCGACGCCACCCCCGCCCACGAGGGCGAGGTGCGCACGGTGTCCGCCACCGTCGAGCTCGGCGCGCTGTCCGATGGCGACGTCACCGTGCAGGCGCTGCACGGCCCGATCGACAGTGAGGGTCGCTTCGTCAATCACCCTGCTGTCGTGCCGCTGCGGCACACGGGTGGTCGGTCGTGGACGGCCGAGTACTCGATCGGCGACGCGGGCCCCTACGGCGTCACGGTGCGCGCCATGCCGTCACACGCACACCTCGTGCACCCGGTCGAGCTCGGCACCATCGCGTGGGCGCAGCACCTCTGACCGGGGACGTCGTCAGCGACCGGTGAAGTCGGCCTTGCCGGGGCCGTGCTCGAGGAAGCTGCGCACACCGATGCGGCTGTCGTCGGAGTGGAACACGTCGACGAACACCTCGCGCTCGAGCAACAGCCCTTCCCACAGCTCGCGGCCGATGCCGTCGTCGACCGCCCGCTTGACGAGCGACTGCGCCACCGCGGCACCGCGGGCGACCTCGTCAGCGAGTGCGAATGCACGGTCGTGCAGCGACTCGTGCGCAACGACCTCGTCGGCGAGCCCGATGCGATGCGCCTCGTCCGCGCGTACCTGGCGACCGGTGATCATCAGTTCCTTCGCGCGCGCTGGTCCGACGAGCCGCGGCAGGCGCTGCGTACCGCCACCTCCCGGCACGATGCCGAGCAGGATCTCCGGCTGGCCGAACACCGCCTTCTCGGAGGCGATGCGGTAGTCGCACGCGAGGGCGAGCTCGCACCCGCCGCCGAGCGCGTAGCCGGCGACCGCCGCGATGACGAAGCGCGGAATCGCGGCAACGGCATCGAGCGCACGGTGGAAGCCCTCGGTGATCTCTGCCGCCTCTGTGGGTCCGCCGAACTGCGAGATGTCGGCGCCTGCAGCGAAGAGACGGTCGCCGCCGGTGATGACCACCGCACCGGGCGGCGCGGACACAAGACCCTCGGCCACCTCCGTGAGCTCGGCGAGGAGCTCACGAGACAGCGCATTGACCTTCGGGTTCGCCAGCCGGACGACGACGACCGGCGCGTCGTCTCGGCCACCGTCGACCGGCCGCCGATCCACCTCGACGAGCGCCATTGCCATCCCCCTCGTGCCCCTGCTCCGCCGCTCCCCTGCCGCAGTCGACCATCCGGCGGAACCGGCCGATGCATGGCAGACCCTAGTCAGGTCCGCCGGACCGATCCGCCACGCAGACCGTCGCTGCACCGGTGGCAGCCCGAGCGCGTCGTGCCGCCACGGTGGTGACGAGGGGTCAGGCCCCGACCGAGCCCAGCATCTCGTCGGCAGCCGACCACGGGTCGAGCGAGCGGCCCATCACACGGTCCTGTAGCGCGTCCCAGCGCTCGCCCGTGACGATCTCGCGCGCCCGTTGCTCGAGCCGCCGCGCCACGATCTCGCGCAGTTCTTCGCGCAGGCGGAACCGGCGCCGGCGCTCGAGCTCGCCGCTGGACTCGATCGATGCCCGGTGCTGCTCGACGGCGGCCCACAGGTCGTCGACACCACGGCCCTCGAGCGCCACGACGGGCACGATCGGCGGCCGCCATGCATCGTGGGCGAGGTCGCTGAGGTCGAGCATCTGCTCGAGGTCGCGCCGGGTCTCCTCGACACCCTTGCGGTCGGCCTTGTTGATCACGAACACGTCCGCAATCTCCATCAGACCCGCCTTGTTCGCCTGCACCGAGTCGCCCCAGCCCGGGTTGACGACCACCACGGTGGTGTCGGCCTTGCCCGCGATCTCGACCTCGACCTGCCCCACACCCACCGTCTCGACGAGCACCCACCGCCGACCGACCGCGTCGAGCAACCGCACGGCCTCGGGTGTCGCGAGCGACAGTCCGCCGAGGTGCCCGCGCGTGGCCATCGAACGGATGAACACGCCCGGGTCGGTGGCATGGTCCTGCATGCGCACCCGGTCGCCGAGGATGGCGCCACCGGTGAACGGTGACGACGGGTCGATCGCCAGCACCGCGACCTCGTCGCCACGCCGTCGCAGGTGCGCGATCACGGCCGACGTCAGCGTGCTCTTCCCGGCACCGGGCGCTCCCGTGAGCCCGACGGTGTACGCCCCGCCCGAGCGGGGGTAGCTGAGGCGCCCGACGGCGCGGGCCTCGGCACCACCGCGCTCGACGAACGACAACAGGCGAGCGAGTGCACCCCGGTCACCCACACACGCAGCCGCGAACAGGTCGTCCGCCGACCTCGAGCGGAGGCTCATGCCGGTGTGCCCGACGCGCCACCACCCGGCGCGAACGGCGACACACGGGCGGGCTCGCCGCCGGGCAGACCGGTGGCGCTGCCGTCGATGTCGTCGACCGGGCTGACGTTGACCACCTCGGTGACACCGTCGATGCGGTCACGCATGATGCGCTCGATGCCCGCCTTGAGCGTCACGGTGCTGGTGGGACACGTTCCGCATGCACCGACCAGCTTCACGTAGACGATGCCCGTGGGCTCGTCGACCTCGACCAGTTCGATGTCACCACCGTCGGCGTGCAGCGCCGGTCGGATCACTTCGATGGTCTGCTCGACCTGGGTGCGCATCGTGGTCATGAAGAGGTCTCCGACGGCGGCTGAGGGGCGACCGGCGACCTGCTCATTGAACCAGTCCCGATCTAGGATTGCGACTCGTGCCCACCGCCTCCACTCCGCTCCCCCATCACCTAGCGCCCCGCGGTCGGGCCGCCCGCCGCCGGACCACGCCGCTCGCGGTCGGTGCAGCAGCACTCGTGTGCCTCTCGCTCGTCGCGTGTGGGGGCGCCGACACCGTCGAGCCAACCGGCTCGACCACCCCCGGCGTCGGCGGCCTGCCGGCGAGCGGCGACGCGACGTTGCCCGGTCCGATCGGGACCGAGTCGCCCGGTACCACCACACCCGCCGCCACCGGGTCCGGCGAGGTGCAGGAGGGCCCGGTGCAGATCGACGTCGTCGTCGGGCTCGACAGCGGACCGCAGCGCATCGAGACCGTGGCGGTCGGCGCCGACATCACCCTCAACATCACCAATCCCGATGCCGCCGACGAGTTCCACATCCACGGCATCGACCTCGAGCGCTCGGTCGATGCCGGCATGATGGCGACGTTCAACTTCACCGTGACCGAGCCGGGCACGTACGAGGTCGAGAGCCACCTCACCGAGACGGTGCTCGTGGTCATCGAGGTCGTCTGACGTGACCGCGGGTGTCGTGCTCGCCCACCAGGGCGGCTGGGACGAGATGTTGATGGTGCTCGGACCGATCGTGCTCATCGCCGGCCTGCTGCGCCTCGCCAAGCACCGCGTCACCCGCGGGCACCACGACGAACCGTCGAACTGACCGGGCCCGCCGTCAGCCGACGCGCTCGATGTCGGCGCCCACCGCGACGAGCCGGCCGACGAGGTCGTCGTAGCCGCGATCGACGTGGTGCACGCCCGACACGGTCGTCTCGCCCTCTGCGGCCAGCCCGGCGACCACGAGGGCTGCACCGGCGCGGATGTCGGTCGCCTTCACCGGCGCTCCACTCAGCTGCGCCACGCCGCGCACCACCGCATGGTGACCGTCGGCGCGGATGTCGGCACCCAGCCGCTGCAGTTCCTCGACATAGCGGAAGCGCCCCGGGTACAGGTTCTCGGTCACGATCCCGACACCGTCGGCAAGCGCGAGCATGGTGACGATGAGCGGCTTGTAGTCGGTGGCGATGCCGGGGTAGGGCAACGTCGCCACGTCGATGCTGCGCAGCCGCCCGTCGGCCCAGACGGCGACGCCGCTGTCGTGCGCGCCCGGCACACCGAGCGGCTCGATGGTGAGGCCCATGTCGCGGAACCGGCGCACCAGCATGTCCATGTGGTCGAGACGCGCGCCGCGCAGCACCACGTCACCACCGCACAGTGCCGTCGCTGCCAGATAGGTCGCTGCCTGGATGCGGTCGGGAACGACGGCATGGTCGGCCGGCCGCAGCGAGCCGCGTTCGACGCCGTGCACCCGCAGTGTGCTCGAGCCGATGCCCTCGATCTGTGCGCCCATCGCCACCAGGAAGTGGCACAGGTCGGCGATCTCTGGCTCGCGGGCGGCGTTGTCGATGACCGTCGTCCCCTTGGCGTGCACCGCCGCGGTGAGCAGGTTCTCGGTCGCCCCGACACTCGGGAACTCGAGGGTGATGTCGGCGCCGTGCAGGTGCTCTGCCACTGCCTCGACAACGCCATGGCGCAGTTCGAACGAGGCACCCATGGCCTCGAGCCCCGTCAGGTGCATGTCGATCGGCCGACTGCCGAAGTCGTCGCCACCGGGCAGCGAGAGCGACACCCGCCCACAGCGACCGAGCAGCGGACCGAGCACGTTGATGCTGGCGCGGATGCGCTCGACCAGGTCGTACGGCGCCACGGGGCGCAGGTCGCCGTCGTTGACCATGCGCAGCACACCACCGCCGAGCGTCTCGCTGCGCACACCGATGGCCGCCAGCAGCTCGCTCATGATGCCGACATCGACGATGTCGGGCACGTTGCGCAGGATGTGCTCGCCCTCGGCCAGCAGGGTTGCCGCCATCAGCTTGAGCACCGAGTTCTTGGCGCCCGGGACGGCGATCACACCGCGCAAGGGACCCGAGCGGCGAACGACGATGCGCGGCTCGTGGGGCATCCGTCAAGTATGGCGGCTGCGTCCCGGCCCGCCGTGGCGCTCGGCCGCCACTGCACGTGCGCTCGTCAAAGTGGGTACGGCGAGATCAAGAGATTTCCGAGTTCGAGGGGTTGAGAATCGAACACGTGTTCGATATCATGCTCACATGATGACGACGCCCGCACCGACTGCCGCCGCAGACGCTGCTGGCGTGTTGCGGTCGGCGTTGGGTGTGATCGGGCAGGGGCTCGATGACGTTGCGGCGGTCGAACTGGCTGATCTGCACGTGGATGATCTGGC